>JAFAYN010000034.1 GCA_019240375.1 Gemmatimonadota bacterium | reverse complement strand
CGCCTACCGGGTGCCGAAGCCCGATGCGCGCCTGAGGCTGTTCTGCTTCCCCTACGCCGGGGGGGCCGCCTCGATCTATCGGACCTGGTCGCAGAGCCTCCCCGCCGAGGTGGACGTGGTCCCCGTCCAGCTCCCCGGGCGCGAGCGCCGCATGGGCGAGAAGCCGTTCGACCGCCTGCTCCCCCTGGTCCGGACGCTGGCGGACGTGCTGGCTCCCTACATGGACATCCCGTTCGCCTTCTACGGCTACAGCAACGGGGCGCTGATGAGCTTCGAGCTGGCGCGCGAGCTGCGCCGCCGGGGGAAGCCGGGGCCGGTGCACATGTTCCTGGCCGCATGCCCGGCCGCGCACCTCCCGGACAAGGACCAGCCGATCCACGATCTCCCCGACGACGAGATGATCCAGGATCTCCGCCGCCTGGGCGGGACCCCGGAGGAGGTGCTGCAGAACGCGGAGCTGATGAAGCTCCTCCTCCCGCTCCTGCGCGCCGATTCGGCGATCCACGAGACCTACGTGTACCCGGAGGAGCCGCCGTTGGACGTGCCGATCACCGCGATCGGGGGGACGCGCGATCCCAAGGCGGACGAGGCGGAGACGGAAGCGTGGCGGGTCCACACGACCGGCGACTTCAACCTCCGGATCGTGGACGGGGACCACTTCTTCATCCACAGCGCGCAGGCGCTCGTGCTGCGGGACCTGGCGCAGGACCTCCAGGGGGTGCTGCGCCGCATCCGCGCTCCGCAGCGGGCGTGAGCTCCGCCACTCTGAACTGGGGCCCTCCGCCTCCGCGCCCCGCGCTGGAGGGCGGGGTGCACGTCTGGTGCGCGCCGCTGGATCCCCCCGCCCACGTGGTGGGCCGCTACCGTGCCCTGCTCGCCGTGGACGAGGGAGCGAGGGCGGACCGCTTCCGCTTCGAGCAGCACCGGCGGCAGTTCGTGGTGGCGCGTGGCGTCCTGCGGACGCTGCTCGGACGGTACCTGTCGGTGGACCCGCGCCGGCTGGAGTTCCGGTACGGGTCGCACGGGAAGCCGGAGCTGGCGGGGGCGTTCGCCGAGTCCGGGATCCGCTTCAACGTTTCCCACTCGGGGGAGCTGGCGCTGTACGCGGTGAGTCGCGGGCGCGAGCTGGGGGTGGACATCGAGCACGTGCACCCGATGGACGACGGGGTCGACATCGCGGAGCGGTTCTTTTCGGCGGCGGAGAACGTGGTCTTCCGCGCGCTCGCCGTGTCGGAGCGGGAGGAGGCGTTCTTCAACTGCTGGACGCGCAAGGAAGCCTACATCAAGGCGGTGGGCGAGGGGCTCTCCTTTCCGCTGCACGCCTTCGACGTTTCCCTGGCCCCTGGCGAGCCGGCGCGGCTCCTGGGGGCGAGGGACGAGGAGCAGGCGGCGCGGTGGACGCTGCGCGAGCTGGACCCGGCGCCGGGGTACAAGGCCGCCCTGGTGGTGGAGGGTGAGGGGTGGGAGACGGAGTGCTGGTCCTGGGACGGACACGGTCCGGCCTGGTAGGATCGCCCCACCGCTCGCCGGTCCTTCCATGGAACCCGGGGCGGGGTCCGCAAGGTATCAGGGGCCATGGCTCCCCGCGGGGAAGCGACCCGATCATCCCACAGGAGATTTCTCGATGACCCGACGTACGGTTCTGCTCGCGGCGCTGACCTTCTGCATCGGCGCGGCGCCCGCGTGGCACGGCCCGGTGGCCGACGGCTCGGCGCGGACCGCCGTGCTCGCCCCGGCGACGTACGAGATCGACCGCGCCCACTCGCAGGTGAGCTTCAAGATCAAGCACCTGGGGATCAGCACCGTGACGGGGCGGTTCAAGGACTTTTCGGGGAGCATCGTCTTCGATCCCCAGAACCCCGGCGCGTCGCGCGCCACCGCCGCCATCAGAGCGGCCAGCATCGACACGGACAACGAGCGCCGCGACAACCACCTGCGCAGCGCGGACTTCTTCGAGGTGGAGCGCTACCCGGACATCGCCTTCGCCGGGAACCGGCTCCGCAGGGCGGCCGGCGGGAAGTACCAGCTCGACGGGACCCTGAGCATGCACGGGGTGACCCGGCCCATCACCCTGGTGGTGGAGCACGTGGGATCGGCGCGCGGACCGGACGGCAAGGCGCGAGTGGCCTTCAACGCGACGGGGACGCTCGACCGCACCGCCTACGGCCTGACCTGGAACAAGGCGGTGGAGGGGGGGATGCTGGTTGGGACCGACGTGCAGATCCAGCTGGAACTGGAGGCGGTGCAGAAGGACTGAGCGCGCCGCGGCTCGTGGCGGGGAAGGGCCCGGGGCGAAACCCGGGCCCTTCTTCACATCAGTTCGGCGACGCGCCGGTCGCTTCTTCGCGCAGCTTCAGCAGCTCGCTCAGGAACGCGTCCGCGGCGGTGGCGAAGGCGCCGGTTTCCCGCAGCTCGGACGGGGTGGCGCCGGTGAACTCCTGCATCGCCCGGCGCAGGCTGCTGTCGGTGGCGTAGCCGCAGGTGTGGGCGACGCCGAGCACGGTCTGCTCGGGGTGGTCGAGCATCTCCGCCGCCAGGAGGATGCGCATCCAGGCGAGGAGGCGGCGCGGGGCGGGGAGGCTGGAACGCTCGCACCAGCGGAGCAGGGCCCGGTCGCTGAGGTTGAGCGCCTGGGCGAGGTCGCGCCCCTGGCCGCCGCGGGTCGCCACCTCGGAGGCGGCCCCCAGGACGGCGCGGCCACGACTGCTGATGAAGGAGGGGAGCGAGTGGCCGATCAGGCTGCGCACCAGGCGCCCCTGGGTGGAGCGGATCTTCCGGGCGATGCTCTCCGTGGTCTCGTCCCGGTCCAGCGCGATGATCTCGGAAACGCCCCACTCGCCCAGGGTACGCAGGTCGTGGAAGCGGCCGGGGCGGATCTCCAGGGCGGCGAGGATGGTGACGGAGGGGAACCTCCCCAGGAGGGTCTGCAGCTGGGGAGAAAGGTCCTTCCGCCCCGGGATCTCGGCGTAGGGGTCCACCACCGCCATCGCGGTCAGCGGAGCGCTCGCCAGCGCCTCCATGAGCACCGCCCACCCGGGGACGGTGATGCACTCGAAGCGCTCGGCGCTCGCCCGGTGTACGCGTTCCCGGAGGACGGCGTCGGAATGCAGGATGTAGAGCGGACGGGTTCGCATCCCTTGCCGCGGAGAGGGGGAGGTGTGGTGCACGGGAGTCTTGAGGGGTATGGAGCTATCATAAAGGCCGCCGCCCCGGCTGTCCAGCACGACGATCGGGGCCGCCCGTCCGCCCGTCCATAACCGGTGGCCGGGGTGCCGCCCTGCGGGGTGGATGATGAGACGGTACAGCTCCACAGGAGACTTTGTTTGCCGCCTTTCCGTATAATTGGCGGCACGACTTGAGCGCGAGCCCCCCGCGGTGTATTCTCTATGGCCTTCACTCCTCCTCGTACGACGTTCACGCTTGCAGTGCGCTTTCTTCGAACCGGGACGACATGAGCACACCTCTTGTGGCTGAAGTAACCGAGGACGCGGCGGGCGCCCCCCGCCCGGTCCGCACCGTCGGCGTGGTAGGCGCCGGCGTGATGGGGATCGGCGTCGCGCAGAACCTGGCCCAGACCGGGCACCGGACCGTCCTCCTGGACCTGGACGAAGGGATCCTGGACCGCGCCCGCCGCGAGATCGAGCGCAACGTGCGCTTTCACGGGATGATGACGCGCAGCAAGGGCGGCCCCGCCCTTCCCGAGGTGATGGAGCGGATCACCTTCACCACCGACTACGCACCCTTCGCCGAGTGCGATTTCGTGGTGGAGAACGCCACGGAAAAGGAGGCGATCAAGCGCGGGATCTACCCCGTCCTGGACGAGACCTGCCCGCCGCACGCCGTGTTCGCCGCCAACACCTCGTGCATCTCCATCACGCGCATCGGCGGGTGGACCGGGCGGCCCGACCGGGTGCTGGGGATGCACTTCATGAACCCGGTGCCGCTGAAGCCGGTGGTGGAGACCATCCGCGGCCACTTCACCTCCCCGCAGACTATCGACATCGCGCTCGGCTTCCTGAAGCAGATGGGGAAGGAGGGGATCGTGGTGAACGACCTCCCCGGCTTCGTGTCGAACCGGGTGCTGATGCTCACCATCAACGAGGCGGCCTGGGAGGTCATGGACGGCGTTGCCCCGGCCGAGGACATCGACCGGATCTTCGTCACCTGCTTCGGGCACAAGATGGGGCCGCTCGCCACGGGCGACCTGATCGGGCTGGATACCATCCTGTACTCGCTGGAAGTGCTCTACGAGAGCTACGCCGATCCCAAGTTCCGCCCCTGCCCGCTCCTCCGGAAGATGGTGGACGCGGGGCTGCACGGCCGGAAGAGCGGGAAGGGCTTCTTCGACTACTCCGCCTGACGGGCGGCCGGAACACGCAACGACAACCCACCGGGAACCGAGACATGGAAGCGAACAAGGACAGGATCCGCGAGTTCATCGGCAAGCACGTGCGCGGGCACGAGATCGGGGACGACGAGGACATCTTCGCGAGCGGGTTCGTGAACTCGATGTTCGCGATGCAGCTGGTGCAGTTCGTGGAGCAGCAGTTCGGGGTCGTCGTCAACGACGAGGACCTGGAGATCGCCAACTTCCAGTCGGTGAACGCCATCGCGGCGCTGGTCGAGCGGAAGACCGCCGCCCCGGCTGCGTGAGCCTTTCCGCCGCCTCCCCCGTGTCCATCCCCACCGGCGCGCCCGAAGGCGAGGGCGGCTGGACCCGCGAGGGGTTCCGCGCCTTCGTGGACCGGGAGGTCGCCCCTTTCGCGGGGGAGTGGGACCGGGCGGAGCGGACCCCGTCCGAGGTGATCCGCCGGGTCGCGGAGGCGGGGTACCTGGGCGCCCTCCTCCCCCGGGAGGTCGGCGGGGCGGGGATGGACACCGCCACCTTCGGCGTCCTCAACGAGGAGCTGGGGCGCGGGTGCTCGTCCATCCGCTCGCTGTTGACCGTGCACAGCATGGCGTCGTTCGCGGTGCATCGCTGGGGGAGCGCCGCCCAGAAGGAGCGCTGGCTGGCCTCGCTGGCGAGCGGCGAGACGATCGGCGCCTTCGGGCTGAGCGAGCCGGGCGCGGGGAGCGACGTCACCGGCATCGAGACGGAGGCGGTGGCGGACGGTGACGGGTACGTGCTGCACGGACGTAAGAAGTGGACCACCTACGGGCAGGTCGCCGGTCTTTTCCTGGTGTTCGCCCGGGTGGAGGGGAAGCCGCTCGCCCTGCTGGTGGAGCGGGACACCCCGGGTTTCACGGTGGAGCCGCTGCGCGGGATCACCGGGACGCGCGCCTCCATGCTGGCCGAGCTGCGCTTCGACGGGTGCCGGGTGCCGCGCGCCAACCGGATCGGCGGACCGGGGTTCGGGACCGGGGTCGCGCTCTCGGTGCTGGAGGTGGGGCGCTTCAGCGTCGCTTCCGGGTGCGTGGGGATCATCCAGGCGTGCCTGGACGCCTCGCTCGCCTACGCCACGGAGCGCGTGCAGGGCGGCGCCCGGCTCCGCGAGCACCAGCTCGTGCAGCGGATGGTCACCAACATGGCCACCGACCTGCGCGCCGCCCGCCTCCTCTGCCGCCGCGCCGGGGAGCTGC
>JAFAYN010000614.1 GCA_019240375.1 Gemmatimonadota bacterium | reverse complement strand
GCTCCACCGCGTCGGCGCCGACGCGCTCCAGCATCCGCATCACCGGGGCGGTGTGCTCGTACGGGTAGCGCACCCGCAGCCGGGCGGCCAGGACGCCCGCCCGCCGGGGCGCCTCTGCCAGCGCGAGCGCCGCCGCCTCGCCGTAGGCGCGCACCAGCCCGCCGACCCCCAGCTTGGTCCCGCCGTAGTAGCGGGTCACCACCACGCAGCAGTCCACCACCCCCGCCCCGTCGATGGCCGCCAGGATCGGCGCCCCCGCGCTCCCCGAAGGCTCCCCGGCGTCGTTGGCGCGCCCGGTCCCGCCGCGAAGCCGCCAGGCCGAGCAGTGGTGCGTGGCGTCGAACATCGCCTTCGCGCGGGCGGCGACCACGGCGCGCGCCTCCTCCTCGGTGGTCACCGGGACGGCCAGCGCCAGGAAGGTGGAAGCCTTCACGCGCGTTTCCGCCTCGCCCGGGGCGGCGAGGGTGACGAACGCTTCCATGCTCACCGGGTCCGCGCCCGGTCCGCTGTGATCCGCATCGTGGTGTCGTGAGAAGAACCGTGGCGACCAGAACGACCCGCACGAAGCTACCGCGCGTCGCCCTCGCCCGCCACGGATCTTTCTTGACACCCCCAGGTGCAGGTGCTACCCTGGTAGCACAATGCTACTCCAGTAGCACATCAACCCACCGAAGCGAGCCCTATGCCTCCCTTCCACCAGCCTCGCGTGCTCGCGGCGGTCGCAGTGCTCCTCGTTCTCGGCTCCGGCGCGGCGGCGCAGGCACCGCCCACCGCCCGCCCCCGGACCGTCCCCGCACGACTGCCCCGGGCCGCCCTCGATTCCATCCTCGAATCCGTCCGGCGCGAGTCCGGAGTCCCGGGTCTTTCGGCGGCCGTGATCGACCTGGACGGGAACATGGTCTCCTCCGCGGTCGGCGTCCGGGTGATGGGGCTCGGGTCCCGCGTCACCCCCCGCGACCGCTTCCACGTCGCCTCGCTGGCGAAGCCCATGACGGCTACCCTCGCCGCGATGCTCGTGGAGGAGGGGAAGCTCCGGTGGAGCAGCACCGCGGCGGAGGTCTTCCCGGAGTGGGCGGACTCGATGCCCCCGTCGCTGCGCGGCGTCACCCTGGAGATGCTGCTCTCCCACACGGCGGGGATCCGATCCTTCGAGAGCGGCGCCGAATACGATTCGCTGCCGCGCTTCGGCGGATCGCCGGTGGAGCGGCGGGCCGCGTTCGCCCGCTACCTGCTGACCCGTCCCCCGGCATCCGCGCCGGGCACGCGGTACCAGTATTCGAACGCGGGGTACGCCCTGGTGGGAGCGATGCTGGAGCGGGTGGCTGGGGAGCCGATCGAGAAGCTCCTCGTGGACCGGCTCTGGCGTCCGCTCGGGATCACCACGGGCGGCTTCGGCTGGCCCGCCCGCGCCGACCCGTGGCAGCCGTGGGGACACTACACCACGGAGATCGGGCAGCTCCCCCACCCACCCGACGGGAAGTACGCGCTCGACCCCGCGCTCGCCGTCTCCTCCGGCGACGTCAACATGAGCATGGAGGACCTGGCCCGCTTCCTCCACCTGCACCTCCAGGGATTGCGGGGCCGGCCGCGCCTCCTGACGGCGCGGACGTTCGCGAGGATGCACACCCCCGTCGCCCCCGCCGGGGCGTACGGCCTGGGGTGGGGACTCGCCACCCTCGCGCGCGAGGCCGGGCCCGGGGAGAGCGCCGGCGCGGACGGCCGGGTCCGGTTCCGGGTCAGCGAGCACGACGGCTCGACCGGGGTGTTCTACACCACCGTCATGGTCAGCCCCACCCGGGACGTCGCCATCGCCGTGGCGACCAACTCCGACCTCAGGGACCCCGCGAACCGGGTGCTCCGGGCGATCCACGCCCGCTTCCGCTGACGAACGGCTCCCCGCCCACGGGTGGAAAAGGAAGAAGCCCCGACGCCGCGGTGCGGCGTCGGGGCTTCTCGTGTCGGGACCGGCGCGGCGTCAGTAGCCGGCGACCGCCGCGACCTCGTCCAAGTAGTACTCCAGGCCGAGGTGGGTGATCTGCTCCTCGCCCATCATGTAGCGGAGCGTGTTCTTCAGCTTCATCTGCTGGATGAACAGGTCGTGCTCCGGGTACACCTCGTCGGCGTGCATCGGGCTCTTGAGGTAGAACGAGAGCCACTCCTGGATCCCGTGCATCCCCGCCCGGCCGGCCAGGTCGAGGAAGAGCGCCAGGTCGAGCACGATCGGCGCGGCCAGGATGCTGTCGCGGCAGAGGAAATCCACCTTGATCTGCATCGGGTAGTCCAGCCACCCGCGGATGTCGATGTTGTCCCACCCTTCCTTGGCGTCGCCGCGGGGAGGGTAGTAGTTGATCCGCACCTTGTGGTAGATCTTGCCGTACAGCTCCGGGTACAGGTCGGGCTGGAGGATGTGCTCCAGCACGCCCAGCTTGGACTCCTCCTTGGTCTTGAACGACTCCGGGTCGTCCAGCACCTCGCCGTCCCGGTTCCCCAGGATGTTGGTGGAGTACCACCCGTCCACGCCCAGCATGCGGGCCTTGAAGGCGGGCGCGAGCACCGTCTTCATCAGCGTCTGTCCGGTCTTGAAGTCCTTGCCGGCCACCGGCACCTCGTTCTGCGCGGCCAGCTCCAGCATCGCCGGGAAGTCGACCGACAGGTTGGGCGCGCCGTTGGCGTAGGGGACCCCCTCCTGCAGCGCCGCGTAGGCGTACAGCATGCTCGGGGCGACGGCGTCGTCGTTGTCGTCCATCGCCTTCTCGAACACGTCGAGCGACTGGTGGACG
>JAFAYN010000463.1 GCA_019240375.1 Gemmatimonadota bacterium | reverse complement strand
CCAGCTCCGCAGACGGCGCCGAGGACGCCCAGATCGTCTCGTTCTGCTGCGCCATCTGCGCGATGCGAGCTTCGGCGAACTCCAGCCGCTCGTCGGAGCGGACGATCCCCACGAAATCCCACATCAGCGAGCGGATCTCCTCGCGGTCGTGCACCAGCAGCACCCCCTCGGGAGTCCCCCACCCCCGCGACCCGCTCCACCCGGGAACGGAGTCCACGAGTGCGAGCCCCGAAAGCTCCCCCTTCAAGCGCTCCGCCGCCCGGTGCGCGAACACCACCGCCTCCAGGAGCGAGTTCGAGGCCAGCCGGTTGGCGCCGTGGACGCCGGTGCAGGAGGTCTCCCCCGCCGCGTACAGGCCGCGCAGCGAGGCCCGACCGCTGGTGTCCGTCAGCACCCCGCCGCAAAGGTAGTGCGCGGCCGGCACCACCGGGAGCGGCTCGCGCAGCATGTCGATTCCCCGAGCCCCGGTCTCCCGCAGGATGTTGGGAAAGCGCGCGCGGATCTCCTCCTCGCTGATGCCGGAGCAGTCGAGCAGGACGTACGGGTCGCCGCTCCGCTTCATCTCCCGGTCGATCGCCCGCGCCACCACGTCCCGCGGGGCCAGCGAGCCGAGCGGGTGGTAGTCGCGCATGAAGGCGACCCCGTCCATCCGGCGCAGCTCCGCCCCCTCGCCGCGCACCGCCTCGGAGATGAGCAGCGTCCGCTCGCGCGCCGAGTAGAGCGCCGTCGGGTGGAACTGGACGAACTCCATGTTCGCCACCCGCGCCCCGGCCCGGTACGCCATCGCCACCCCGTCCCCGGTGGCGATCCCCGGGTTGGTGGTGTGGCGGTACACCTGGCCACATCCGCCCGTCGCCAGGAGGACGGCGCGGGCGGCGAACGGGGTGATCTCCCCGCCCTCCGGGTCCAGCACCAGCGCTCCGCAGCAGCGCGGCTCGCCAGTGCGCGGGTCGGCGACGGTAAGCAGGTCCACCGCGGCGTGGTCCTCCAGCACGCGGATGTTCGGAGAGGCGGCGATGGCGCCGAGCAGCCCGCGCTCGATCTCGCGCCCGGTGAGGTCGTCCGCGCGCACGATGCGCCGGCGCGAATGGCCGCCCTCGCGCCCCAGGGAAAGCTCCTCTCCGTCGCGTGTGAAGCCGACGCCGATCTCGATCAGCTCCCGGACGCGCTCCGGCCCCTCGCGCACCAGCACGTCCACGGCATCAGGATGGCAGAGCCCCGCCCCGGCGACCAGCGTGTCCTCCACGTGCAGCGCGTACGAGTCGTCCTCCCCGAAGACGGCGGCGATCCCGCCCTGCGCGTAGTTGGTGCTGGACTCGGGGCGATCCTTCTTGGTGATCACCACCACCGTGCCGAAGCGCGCCGCCCTGAGGGCGAAGGAGAGCCCGGCGATCCCGCTCCCGATGACCAGCACGTCCGCCGAGGTCACGAGGAGCGCCCCCGGACGGCCTCGCGAAGCGCGCGCTCCAGCGCGTCCTCCCCCGAGGTGAAGCGGACGGCCTGCCGCAGCATCCAGGCAGGCGAGGTCGAGGGGAGGAGCAGGCGCAGCTTCACGGCATCCTTGTGAGTCATCACGATGGGTCGATCTCCCGCGCGCCGCGCCAGCGCCGCCGCCTCGTCCGGGGTGAAGGCGTGGTGGTCGGGGAAGGCGGCCAGCTCCACCTCGAAGCCCCGGGCGCGCAGGTTCGCGGCGAAGGGCGCGGGGTCGGCCAGCGCAGCCACCGCCAGCACCGCACCGCCACGAGGCTCCGGACCAGGGTCGGCCTCGCCGTGGATCGGGACCAGCTCCGTGGGCGCGATCCAGCACTCCACCACGGCCGCCGCGGGAGCCAGCGCGCGGACCTCCCGCGCGACGCGCTCGCCCGCCTCCGTGTCCGCCGACTTGCGCGTGACCACCACCACCCGGGCGCGCCGGAGCGCCCCCGCGCTCTCGCGCCAGGGGCCGCGCGGGAGGAGCCGGCGACGCGCGCTCCACCCTTCGACGGGGACCAGCACCACGTCCAGCTCCCGGGCCAGAGCGCGGTGCTGGAAGCCGTCGTCCAGCACCACCACGTCGCGCCCATCGGCCGCGGCCTCGCGGGCGGCGTCGATCCGCCGCGCCGCCGCGAACACCGGCACGTCCGGGTTCAGCTCACGGTGCACCTGCACCTCGTCGGCGCCATACCCGCGCAGGGCGATGGCCGGGCGGTGGCCCCCCTCCCGCAGCCGGGCGGCGATCCACGCCGAGACGGGCGTCTTCCCCGCCCCCCCGACCCCGATGTTCCCGACGCTCACCACCGGGACCGGGGCGCGCTCGGCGGCGAACCAGCCGCGGTCGTAGGCAAGAGTACGCGCCGCGACGCCGCCCCGAAAGAGCAGCTCCGCCGGCGCGGCGGCGACGTCCAGGACTCGTCCCGGCACTCCTCCCTCCCCCGCCCACCAGCGGGTCACCCACTCCCGGGCGCTCACCCCCGCGCCCATTCCTCCTCGCTGTCCACCAGGCGGGTCAGCGCGTGCAGCCGCTTCTCCACCTCGCGCGAGATCTCCTCCAGCGCGGCCTCGTCCGCGTCGCGCGGGATGTGCACCGGCTCGCCGTACGCCAGCCGGACGCGCGCGAACGGCTTGGGGACCAGGAAGCGGTCCCACCCGCCGAACCACCAGCCGCGGCTCGCGCCTCCCGAAGCGGGGATGATCGGCGCACCAGAGAGCTGCGCGGCCAGGAGCGCGCCGGGCTTCATCGTTTCCCGGGGACCGCGCGGTCCGTCCGGGGTGATCGCCAGCGACCGACCGGCCTTCACGTACCGGACTAGGTCGCGGAGCGCCCCCGCCGCGCGCCTGCTGCTGGAACCGCGCACCGCCGTGTACCCCCACCCCTCCACGATCCGGGCGATGTGCTCCCCGTCGCGGTGCTGGCTGACCAGCGTCACCAGCTTCTGGTGGCGGTTCCAGTAGGTACAGGGGAGGAGCCGCCCGTGCCAGAGCACGAAAACGACCGGTCTCCCCTGCGCGTGGAACTGCTCGAAGTTGTGGGTTCCCTTCTGCTCTACACGGCAGGTGTTCAGCAGCGACCGGAACACCCCGTCCCCCGCGGCGACGATCGCGCGGGTCTTCAGGTCCGGGGGCGGTCGGTCTCCCGCCTGCGATTCAGCCATCGACGCCAAGCAGTTGCGCGGCGATGGCGACGGTGCGCTCCGCGGCGCCTCCCTCCTCCGCCCCGTTCTGCAGCCGCTGGCGGATCGCGGCCAGCTTCGCGGTCATCGCCCGGCGCTCCGCCGAGTCCGGGTTCAGCAGCGGGAGGAGGGTCGCGGCGAGCGTTTCCGGCGTCGCCTGGTCCTGGATGAACTCCGGGAAGACACGGTCCTCCGCGATCAGGTTCGCCAGGGCGATGTGCGGCACCTTCACCAGCCGCTTCGCCATGGCGTAGCTCAGCGAGTTCATCCGGTAGGCCACCACCCCGGGCGTCCCGGCCAGCGCGGTTTCCAGCGTGGTGGTCCCCGACTTCACCAGCGCCGCGTCCGCGTACTCCAGCACCCCGGAAGCGCTGGGGACCAGCAGCCAGCGCGCCCCGGCGTACACGCCGCGGTCGATGTCGTTGGGGGTGCCGATGACGGGCTGCACCGCCGGGTTGCGCACCACGACGCGCGCGGCGGCCTCGGAAAACAGCTCCAGGTGCCGGCGGATCTCCTGCGGGCGGGAGCCGGGGAAGAGGGCCAGGACCGGACGGGCGGGGTCCAGCCCCACGCCGGCCGCCCACTCCGCGCGGGTGTCGGCGCGGGCGGGAAGGTCCAGGAGCGGGTGCCCGACGAAGACGGCGTTCACCCCGCGCTCGCGCAGGAACGCTTCCTCGAAGGGGAGGACCACTGCCACCACGTCGGTGTCGCGCGCCATGTCGCGGGTGCGGCTGGCGTGCCAGGCCCACACCTGCGGGGCGATGTAGAAGAGGACGGGGATCCCCCGCTCGCGGGCCCGCCGCGCCAGGCGGAGGTTGAAGCCGGGGTAGTCGATGGGGACGACCAGGTCCACGCCCTCGCTCTCCAGGGCGGAGAACACGCGGCGCTTCAGGTCGAGGAAGAAGGGGAGGTGGCGGACGACCTCCACGAAGCCCATCACCGCCAGCTCGTCCAGGCCGGCCATGAGTTCCACGCCCTCGGCCGCCATGCGCGAACCGCCCAGCCCCAGGAGGCGGGCGCCGGGGAAGCGGCGCCGTAGGGCACGCGCCAGCCCCGCGCCGTGCAGGTCGCCCGAGGGCTCGCCCGCCGCGATGAAGATGGTGGGCGACGCCGGGTCGCGGCGCCGACGGGTCAGTTCGCTCAACCGCCGGCCCACCGCAGGAGGAACCACATCGCCGCGAGCACCAGAACGAGGAGGATCAGGAGGCGGATGGACGAAGGGGGCGGAGTGCCCCCCTGCACGTTGCTGCGCGGCTTACGCCGCTTGCCACCCGGAACCATGGTTCTCGATCCGCTGCATGATGTCCAGCGCCACGGCCAGCGCCTGCCGCCCGTCGCGCCCGCTCACCACCACCTTCCCCTCGCCGCGCACGGCCCGCACGAACGCCTCCAGCTCGCAGCGCAGCGGCTCGGCGCCGTCGCCCTGCAGCTCCACGCGCTCCACGATCCTGTCGAGCGAAATGGAGGACAGGTCCTCCGGGAAGGCCGCGCCCTTGCGGAGGCGGAGGAACTCGCCGGTCCCCTTCGCCAGGTCCAGGCTCATGTACCCGGAGGGCTGGAAGAAGCGGATCTTGCGCGTCCGCTCCATCGACACCCGGCTGGCGGTGATGTTCGCGACGGCGCCGTCCGCGAAGCCCAGGCGCGCGTTGGCGATGTCCACGTTGGGGGTGAGAATGGGGACGCCCACCGCCTGCACGTCGACCACCAGGCTCGCGGTGAGGCCGAGCACCAGGTCGATGTCGTGGATCATCAGGTCCAGCACCACCGCCACGTCGGTCCCGCGCGCCACGAAGGGTGCCAGGCGGTGCGACTCGATGAAGCGAGGCCCGTCCAGGTACTGCTCGCAGGCGCGGAGGGCGCTGTTGAAGCGCTCCACGTGCCCGGTGGCGACCACCACCCCGCGCGCCTCGGCGCGCTCCACGATCCGGTCCGCCTCCTCCAGCGTGGGGGCGATCGGCTTCTCGATCAGGAGGTGCACCCCCCGGTCGAGCGCCGCCAGGGCGACGGCCGCGTGGTCGGTGGTGGGGACGGCGATCACCGCCGCCTCCACCTCCGCCAGCAGGTCGTCCAGCGCGGTGAAGGCGCGGACGCCCAGCTCCTCACTCACCTTCGCGGCTCGCGACGGGTCCGCATCGTACACGCCGACCATGGCCGCGTCCGGTACGTCGCGGAGGATCCGCGCGTGGTGGAAGCCGAGCGAGCCGACGCCCACCACCCCGATGGGGAGCGGCGCCGCGCTCACACCGACACCCCGCGCTGGCTGTTCTCGAAGAAGGCGAGGAAGTTCTCGACCTCGGGGATCGCCCGCAGCTCCTCGCGGGCGCGGTTGAGCGCCTGCGTGGTGTTGTGCGCCGACGCGAAGAAGAGGCGATAGGCCCGCTTCAGCTCGCGCCGCACCTCCTCCGAGAAGCCGCGCCGCTGCAAGCCCACCGAGTTGAGCCCGTAGAGCTGGAGCGGGATCCCCGCCGCCTTGACGTACGGCGGGACGTCCTTGGCGATGCGCGACTGGCCGCCCACGAAGGCGTGCTGCCCGATCCGGACGAACTGGGCCACCGGGGTCATCCCCCCGACGATCACCCAGTCCTCGATGGTCACGTGCCCCGCCAGGTTCACTGCGTTGGACAGGATCACGTGGTCGCCGAGCCGGCAGTCGTGCGCCACGTGGACGTACGACATCAGCAGGCAGTCGCTCCCCACCGAGGTCAGCCCGCTCGCGGCGGTCCCCCGGTTCAGGGTGGCGTACTCGCGGATCACGGTGCGGTCCCCCACCACCAGGCGGGTCGGCTCGCCCTTGTACTTCAGGTCCTGCGGGGCCGTCCCCAGCACGGCGCCCTTGGACAGGACGCACTCCGCGCCGATGGTGACGTCCGCCTCGATCAGGACCTGCGGGCCGATCTGCGTCCCGGGGCCGATCTTGGCCTCCGGTCCGATGATCGAGAACGGACCGACCGACACCCCTTCGGCCAGCTCCGCGGCGGGGTCCACGAGCGCGGTGGGGTGGATCTCGACCCCGCGGCGTGACGGGAGAGACATCGCGCGATTCTCAGCGGTCGACGACACGTGCCATCATCTCCGCTTCCGCGACCACGTGCCCGTCCACCGTCCCCACACCCTTCATCCGGCAAGTGGCGCCACGGATCTGCAGCACCTCCACTTCGAAGCGGATCTGGTCGCCCGGGGTGACCGGGCGCCGCCACTTCACGTTGTCCAGCGACATGAAGTAAACGATCTTGTCTTCCAGGTTCTCCATCGCCTCCAGCACCAGGAGGCCGCCGACCTGCGCCATCGCCTCGATGATGAGGACGCCCGGCATCACCGGCCGGCCGGGGAAGTGCCCGACGAAGAACGGCTCGTTGATGGTTACGTTCTTGAGGCCTACGATCCGCTTCCGCTCCTCGAATTCCACCACCCGGTCCACCAGCAGGAAGGGGTAGCGGTGCGGGAGGTACTGGCTGATCTGCTCGATGTTCAGGATCGGCCGGGAAAGCGCCTTCTTTTCCGCCCGGGCGACCAGCTCCTTCGCCAGCGCCACGTTGCCGCGGTGCCCCGGCTTCTCGGCGATCACGTGCGCCGAAAGGCGCGCGCCCACCAGCGCCAGGTCGCCGATCACGTCGAGCGTCTTGTGCCGCACGAACTCGTCGGCGAAGCGCAGCTCCGTCCCTTCCACCGTCCCCGTCTCGGTCAGCACCACCGCGTTCTCGATGGAGCCGCCCTGCGCCAGCCCGCGGTCCCGCAGCGCCTCCACCTCGCTGGCGAGGCAGAAGGTGCGCGCCGGGGCCACGTCGCGGGTGAAGATGTCCGGGGTGACGCGGAACGAGCCGAACTGCCGCCCGATGAGCGGGTGGTCGAACTCGATGGTGGTGGAGACCTGGTAGTCGCCGGAGGGTGCCACCACGTAGCTCGCCACCTTGTCCTTCACCGAGAACGGCTCGTCCACGGTGATGACCCTGGCCGGGGCGTCCTGCTCCTCGATCCCGGCGTCGGCCAAGAGGTCCAGGAAGACGCGGGCGCTCCCGTCGCCGGCGGGCGGCTCGTGGGCGCCCAGCTCCACGACGAGGTTATCGATCCCCAGCGCCACCACCGCGGACAGCACGTGCTCCACAGTGTGCACGCGGGCCTCACCCACCCCCAGGGTGGTCCCCCGGTCGGTGTCGACCACGTTGGCGACCAGCGCGGGGATGTCGGGCGAGCCCGGCAGGTCCGTGCGGCGGAAGACGATCCCGGTGTGCACCGGGGCCGGAACGAAGCGGAGTCGGGTCTGCACCCCGGTGTGGAGACCGATCCCCTCCACCTCGCGCGGTGCCCTGATGGTATTCTGTCTCGGCGCGCTCATCTGTATGGAAGCCGCTGCGGAAGCGGGTTGATTCTCACGAGTCGTCCTGCCCTTCCCTGCCGAACACCTTCTGCTCCAGCCGGCGGATCTTGTCCATCAGCTCCGGGAGGCGGAAAAAGGCCGCCTGGGCCCGGAGCGCTTCCCGGTGGGGACGCGCCGGGTACCCGGAAACCGTCGCCCCGTCGGGGATGTCGGCGATCACGCCCGCCTGGCCGCCCACCTTCGCGCGGGCGCCGATGCGGATGTGCCCCTGCACCCCCGCCTGCCCGCCCAGCACCGCGTAGTCACCGACCGTGGTGCTCCCGGAGATCCCCACCTGGGAGACGATGATCACGTGGCGCCCGATCCGGCAGTTGTGCCCGATCTGCACCAGGTTGTCGATCTTGGTCCCCCGCCCCACCACCGTGTCGCCCACCGAGCCCCGGTCGATGGTGGTGTTGGCGCCGATCTCCACGTCGTCCTCGATGCGGCACCCGCCCACCTGCGGGACCTTGCGGTGCTCGCCGTCCACGAAGGCGAAGCCGAAGCCGTCCGCGCCCAGCCGGACGCCGCTGTGCAGCGTGCAGCGCGCCCCCACCTCCACCCCGCGGTACAGGGTCACGTGCGCGTGGACCACGCTGTCCGCGCCGACCGCGCACCCGTCCCCGATCACCGCCTGAGCCCCGATCCGCGCCCGGTCGCCGATGCGCGCGTCGCGCCCGACCACCGCGTAGGCGCCGACGCTCACCCCCTCGCCGAGCGTCGTCCCCTCACCGATCACGGCGGTGGGGTGCACCCCCGCCGGCACCTGGGGCTCCGGGTACAGGACGGGGAGAACGGCCGCGAGCGCGGCGTGGGGATCGCCCACCCGGACCTGCGTCACCCCTTCGGGGAGCTGTCCCGCGAGAGAGCGCGGGACGAGCAGGGCAGCCGCCGACGTGGCTTGAACATAGGGGAGGTACCGGGAATTGGCAACGAAGGACAGGTCCGCCGGACCCGCCGCTTCCAGGGTGCCGACCCCGCTCACCCGGCGCTCGCCGTCCCCCGCCACCTCGCCGCCGACCAGCCGCGCCACCTCTGAGATCGAAAGCTCCGGCATCTCTCGCTTCCGGATAAGAAAAAGCCTGCGGTCCGGGTTCGGACCGCAGGCCTGAGCAACCAGACCGCCGAAAAGTTACCGGGCCGCGCGCAGCCGGGCAAGCACCTGGGTGGTGATGTCCAGCGTCGAGTCCGCCGCGACCACGCCCGCCGTCGCCGCGTCGAAGATCATCGCGTAGCCGCCCTCCTTGCGCATCACCTCCAGGGTGTCGCGGATCCGCTTCATGATCGGCTCCACGAGCTGCGACTGGCGCTGCTGCGCGGTCTGCTCCAGCTGCTGCACGCGCTGCTGGTACGCAGTGTACTTGGTCTGCATCTCCTGCTGCCGCTGCTGCTTCACCGCCGCCGACATGGTGGCCTGCTGGCTCTCGAAGTTGTTCTGCAGCGTCTGCAGCTCCTTTTCCATCGAGTCCACCTGGGTGCGGTACTGCGCGCTCTCGCGCTGCAGCGTCTGCTGCGCCTCCGTGCTCCCGGGAGCCTCCGCGATGATCTTCTGGGAGTTGATGAAGGCGATCTTGACTGGGGTCTGCGCGTGCGCGGTGGAAACGCCGCCCGCCATGAGCACCAGGGCGAGAAGTCCACCGACCGAGAACAAACGCTTCATGTTGAAGATACTCCGGTGAAAGATCAGAAACCCTGCCCGAACTTGAAGTGCAGCTCCCAACCGGGCTGCGGCTTGTCGAACCCGTAGGCCAGGTCCAGCCCGATCGGGCCGAACGGAGTCACCACGGTCCCCCCTACACCCGCGCCGCGGAAGAGCCGCGTCGGGTTGAACTGCCCCGCGTTCCGCCAGACGTTGCCGGCGTCACCGAAAGCCGACACCGAAAGCTGGTCGTTGATGCGGACCGCGTACTCCGCCGACAGCGTGAAGAACGAGTTCCCCAAGCACTCGAGGCGGAACTGGTCGCCGCACGTCTCGTCGTACCCCAGCGCGTTGATCGAGGCGTCCTTGTACCCGCGGAGCGGCTGGCCGAGCCGCGTACCGCCGGCGTAGAACTGCTCGAACGGGAAGAGCGACGCGTTTCCGAAGATCGTCCCCGCCCGGGCCGACAGCCCCAGCGCGAGACGGATCGGCCGCTGCCCGGGCTGGCTCCCGCCGATCTTACCGACGGGCACCCACCACTCCAGCTCCGACGACAGCTTCTGGAAGTTCCCGTCGCCCTGGAGAGGCCCGCCGGTCTGCGACAGCGACAGCGACTGGCGCGTCCCCGCCACCGGGAACAGCGGGTGGCTCTTGGTGTCCCGGGTCAGCGAAAGCGACACGGTGCTCGCCGTGGCGTCGGGGAAACACTCGATCTCCGTCGACTGCGGCGTGCAGGTGTCCTTGTTCGGCCCGTTGTACGCCGTCTGGGAGAGCGAGTATCCCAGGAAGGCGCGCGTCCGGAAGAGCCCCGGTACCGGGAAGCCGAACTGCAGCGAGCCGCCGGTGCGCGTCCGCGTCACGTTGCCGAAGGTGAAGTACCGGTCGCCCGTGCTGAAGAGCGAGAAGCTCCCGGAGTTGCGGCTCCCGAAGAGCGCCGGGTCGGTGTACGACGCTTCCAGGCTCTTGGTGTACGGTCCGTACTCCGCGCGCAGGTTGGCCGACTTCCCCTGGCCGAACAGGTTCGGCTGGGTGTACCCCAGGAAGCCCGACAGCCCGCCCGAGCTCCCGCCATACCCGCCGCCGATTGAGGTGCCGAAGTTGATGTTCGCCGTCTGCTTCTCCTTGACGTGGAACACGATGTCCACGGTCCCCGCTTCGGGGTTGGGGAGGATCTCCGGCGTCGGCATCGGCGTCTCGAAGAACCCCAGCGCGCCGATGCTCTGGTAGCTCTG
>JAFAYN010000447.1 GCA_019240375.1 Gemmatimonadota bacterium | reverse complement strand
CTCGTCGCCGCGCAGGGCGGCGTCGACGCGCGCCGTCAGCCCGGCCACGGTGGGCGCCTCGAACAGGTCGCGGAGAGGCAGTTCCATCCGGAACGCTTCCCGCACCCGCGACACCACCCGCGTCGCCAGGAGCGAGTGCCCGCCCAGGTCGAAGAAGTTCTCGTCCACCCCCACCCGCTTCACCCCAAGCACCTCGGCCCAGATCCCCGCCAGCACCTCTTCCGTCGGCGTGCGCGGCGCGGCGTACGCCCGCCCCGCCTCGAACGACTCGGGCGCGGGGAGCGCCCGCCGGTCCACCTTGCGGTTGGCGGTGAGCGGGAGCGCGTCCAGCGCCACGAACGCGCCGGGGACCATGTACTCCGGGAAGCGCGTCTTCAGGTACTCCCGCAGCTCGGCCGCCGCGGGGGCGCCGCCCTCCTCCGGGACCACGTAGGCGACCACCCGCTTCTCCCCCGCCCCGTCCTCGCGCACGGTGGCCACGGACGCGCGCACCTGGGGGTGCTCGAGGAGGACCGCCTCGATCTCCTCCAGCTCGATGCGGAAGCCGCGCACCTTGACCTGCCCGTCGATGCGCCCCACGAACTCCAGCACCCCCTCGCCCGTCCAGTGGGCCAGGTCGCCTGTGCGGTACAGCCGCGCGCCGGGCTCGCCGAACGGGTCGGGGACGAACTTCTCCGCCGTCAGGTCGGGGCGCCCCAGGTAGCCGCGCGCCACCGCCGGACCGCCGACGCACAGCTCGCCGGGCACCCCCACCGGGACCGGGTGGAAGCCGCGGTCCAGCAGGTACACCCGGCGGTCGCCCACCGGCCGCCCGATCGGCACCGAGGCGCCCGCGGCCACCTCGGGCGTGACCACCTGGCACGAGGTGAACACCGTGCACTCGGAGGGACCGTAGCCGTTGACGATCCGCAGCCCCGGGTACAGCTCCAGGGCGCGCCGCACGTGCACCGCCGAGACCGCCTCGCCCCCGGTCATCACCTGCGCCAGCGTCGCCAGCAGCTCGGGGCGGGTGTCCACCACCAGGTTGAAGAAGGCGGCGGAGAGCCAGACGGTGGTCACCCCCTCGTCGCGGACGACGCGCTCCAGCCCGTCCACGTCGGCGCTCTGGCCGGCGTACAGGACGCAGCGGCCGCCCCGGAGCAGCGCCGGCCACAGTTCCAGCGTCAGCGCGTCCCACGAGGTGGAGGAGTGCTGCAGCAGGGTCTGCTCCGCGTCGAAGCGGGCGTACCCGACGTCCCAGAAGAAGCCGGGGATCGCGCGGTGCGGGACCTCGCTCCCCTTGGGCAGCCCCGTGGAGCCGGAGGTGTAGATCACGTAGCACAGGTGCTCCGGCGTGACCTCCACCCGGGGCGTCCGGTCGCTTTCCGCGGCCACCGCGTCCCACCCGGTGTCCAGGGCGAGCGTGGCCGTCCCTTCCGGGAGGTGGTCGCGGAGCGCTTCCTGGATCAGGACCAGGGCCGCGCCGGAGTCGCCCAGCATGAAGCCGACGCGCTCGGGCGGGTAGACCGGGTCGAGCGGGAGGTAGGCGCCCCCGGCCTTGAGGACGCCCAGGATCCCCACCACCAGCTCCAGCGAGCGCTCCAGGCAGAGCCCCACCTTCACGTCGGGCCCGACGCCGAGGCGTACCAGGTGGTTGGCGAGGCGGTTGGCGCGCCGGTCAAGCTCGGCGTAGGTGAGCGCCTCGCCCGCGAAGACGACCGCCACCGCGTCGGGCGTGCGCCGCGCCTGCTCGGCGAACAGCTCGTGCACGCACAGCTCGCGGGGGTAGTGGGGCTCGGCCGCGCTCCACTCCTCCAGCATCCGCTGGCGCTCGGCGGGGGCGATGATCTCCACCCCGGAAAGGGGGAGGTCCGGGTGTTCGGCCATCCCCCGGAGCAGCGCCCCAAGGTGCTCCGCCATCCGGTCGATGGTGGACGCGTCGAACAGCTCGGCGCGGTACGAGAGCCCGCCTGCCACGCGGTCCTCCTCCTCCGAGAGCATCAGCGTCAGGTCGAACTTGGCCGGCTCGCTCCGCGTCTCCAGCGACTCCACCCGCAGCCCGCCCATCCGCAGCTCGCCGCGGGCGGTGTTCTGGAAGGTGAAGGCGACCTGGAAGAAGGGGGTGTGCTGGAGCGACCGCTCCGGGGCCAGCTCCTCCACCAGCCGCTCGAAGGGGAGGTCCTGGTGCATCTGCGCCCCCAGCGTGGCCTCGCGCACCCGCCCGATCGCCTCGCGGACGGTGGGGTGGCCGGACAGGTCGACGCGCAGCACCAGCGTGTTGACGAAGAAGCCGATCAGCTCCTCCACCTCGCTCCGGGTCCTCCCGGCGACGGGGCTCCCTACCACGATGTCGTCCTGGCCGCTGTAGCGGGCCAGGAGCGCCTGGAACCCCGTCATCAGCGTCATGAACAGGGTGGCGCCCTCGCGCAGGCTCAGCTCCCGCAGCGCCGCGGTGGTCTCCGCCGAGAGCGCGAACGGGCGGCTGGCCCCGATCTCCCCGGGGACCGGGGGGCGCGGGCGGTCGGTGGGGAGCTCGAGGAGCGGGGGCGCCCAGGCGAGCTGCTTCCGCCAGTAGCCGAGCTGGCGCTCCACGACCTCCTCGGAAACGTGCTCGCGCTGCCAGACGGCGAAGTCGGCGTACTGCACCGGCAGCCCGGGAAGCGGGGAGGGCTCGCCGCGCGAGAAGGCGCCGTACAGGGCGCTCACCTCGCGCACCAGGATCCCCACCGACCACCCGTCGGCGACCACGTGGTGCATGTTGAAGAGGAGGGCGTGGTCGTCCTCCCCCAGCCGGAGGAGCGTCACCCGGAGCAGGGGGCCGCGCGCCAGGTCGAAGGGGCGGAGCGCCTCCTCGCCCGCCCGACGGAGGAGCTCGGCGTCCCGAGCGTCCGCCGCGAGCCCCCGCAGGTCCACCCGCGGGAGCGCCACCGGCCCGGCCGGGAGGATGACCTGCACCGGGTCGTCGCCGGAGGCCGGAAAGACGGTACGCAGCGTCTCGTGCCGGCGCACCAGCTCGTCCAGGCTGCGCTCCAGCGCCGCCTCGTCCAGCACGCCGCGGACGCGGAGGGCGAAGGGCATGTTGTACAGCGGGCTCCCGGGCTGGAACTGGTCGATGAACCAGAGCCGCTGCTGCCCGAAGGAGAGCGGGAACGGGGAGCCGTCGCGCGGGACCCGCCGGAGCGGCGGACCGGCCTCGTGCTCGCTCTGCTGCAGCTCTTCGAGCCGCGCCGCGATCCCCGCCACGGTGGGCGCCTCGAACAGGACGCGGAGCGGCACCTCCACCCCCAGCGCCTCCCGCACGCGCGACACCACGCGGGTGGCGAGGAGAGAGTGTCCGCCCAGCGCGAAGAAGTCGTCGTTCACCCCCACCCGGGCCACGCCCAGCACGTCGGCCCAGACCTCCGCCAGCGCCGCCTCGGCCGGGGTGCGGGGCGCCACGTACTCGCCCGCGGCGGCCGCTTCGGCGGGCTCGGGGAGGGCGCGGCGGTCCACCTTGCCGCTGGAGGTCAGCGGAAGCGCCTCCAGGAAGACGAAGGCCGAGGGGACCATGTACTCGGGGAGCGAGGCGCGGAGGTGCGCCTGCAGCCCGTCCAGCGCCTGAGCCCGGGCCAGCCGCGCGGTGCCGCCGCGCCGCAGCCGGCCCCGCAGGCCGTGCAGCGACTCCAGCGTGGCGAGCGTGCGCCCGGGGTGCGCGGCCACCTCGGCGAGGACGCCGGTGAAGCGCTCCGCCAGCCGCTCCATGGTGTCGCGGTCGAACAGGTCGGTGCGGTAGGTGAGGATCCCGCGCAGCCGCTCGCCCTCCTCCACCACGCCCAGGCTCAGGTCGAACATCGCCCGGCTCCCCGGCTGCGGCATCGGCTCCCCGCGCACCTCGCCCAGCGACAGCTCGTGCGGGGAATCGAGCTGGAGCGAGAACATCACCTGGAACACCGGGTTGTGGCTCAGCGAGCGCTCCGTCCCCAGCTCCTCCACCAGCCGGTCGAAGGGGAGGTCCTGGTGGGTGTACGCCCCCAGCGTGGTCTCGCGCACCCGCCCCAGCAGCTCGTGGAAGGTGGGGTTCCCCGAAAGGTCGGTGCGCAGCGCGAGGGTGTTGACGAAGAAGCCGATCAGCCCCTCCAGCTCCACCTGGGTGCGCCGCGCCGCCGGGGTGCCGACCACCACGTCCGCTTCCCCCGACCAGCGGGCCAGGAGCGCCTGGAAGGCGGCGAGCAGCGTCATGAAGAGCGTCGCTCCCTCCTGGTGGCAGAGCGCCCGCAGCGCCCGCAGCGTCGGCGTGGGGAGGTCGAAGTTCAGCGTCGCCCCCCGGTCGCTGGCGACCGCCGGGCGCGGCCGGTCGGTGGGGAAGCCGAGCACGGGCGGGGCCCCGGCCAGCCGCTCGCACCAGTACCCCAGGAGGGTGTCCAGCGCCTGGCCGCGCATCCAGCCCCGCTGCCAGAGCGCGTAGTCGGCGTACTGCAGCTCGGGCTCGGGGAGGGGCGAGGGGCGCCCCCGGGCGAAGGCGCGGTACAGCTCGGTCGCCTCGTTCACCAGCACCTGCATGCTCCACCCGTCGCCGACGATGTGGTGCATGGTGAAGAGGAGCGCGTGCTCCTCGCGGTCGAGGCGCACCAGCGTGCTCCGCACCAGCGGGCCGTGCGCCAGGTCGAAGGGGCGCTCCGGCTCGGCCCGGGCCAGGCGCCGCAGCTCGCGCTCGCGGAGGTCCGGGTCCAGGGCGGACAGGTCCACCCTGGGGAGGGGGAGCGACGCCTGCCTCCGGATCACCTGCACCGGCTCCCCGGCCACGGAGGCGAAGGAGGTGCGCAGCGCCTCGTGCCGCCGCACGATCTCGCCCAGGGCGCGGGCCAGCGCCCGCACGTCCAGCGGGCCGTGCAGGCGGAGCGCCGCGGCGATGTTGTAGGTGGCGTTCCCCGGGGCGAGCTGGTCGATGAACCAGAGCCGCTGCTGCTCGAAGGAGAGCGGGATCCGCCCCTCGCGGGCGGCGGGGACGATGGGGGGGATCCGCACCCCGGCCCCGGCGCGCAGCTCCTCCTCCACCCGGTCGGCGAGGCGCGCCAGGGTGGGGTGCTCGAACACGACGCGCAGGGGAAGCTCCACCCCGAAGGCGTCGCGCATCCGGGTGGTGACCCGCGTCCCCAGGAGCGAGTGCCCGCCCAGCGCGAAGAAGTCGTCCTCCGCCCCGACCCGGTCCAGGCGCAGCACGTCGGCCCAGATCTCCGCCAGCGTTTCCTCGGTGGGGGTGCGCGGGGCGACGTACGTCCCCGTCGCGCGCCCCTCGGGAGCCGGGAGCGCCTTGCGGTCCACCTTCCCCGTGGGGGTGAGCGGGAGCGCTTCCAGGAGGACGAAGGCGGACGGGACCATGTACTCGGGGAGACGCGCCTTGAGCCAGGCGCGCAGCTCCGCCGCGGCGACCTCCACGTCGGCGGGGACCACGTACGCCACCAGGCGCCGCTCGCGGGGGACGTCCTCGCGCACTGTCACGGTGGCGGCGCGCACCGCGGGGTGCTGCGCCAGCACGGCCTCCACCTCGCCGGGCTCGATACGGAAGCCGCGGATCTTGACCTGGTTGTCGACGCGACCCAGGAACTCCAGCTCGCCGTCGGGGCGCCAGCGCGCCCGGTCGCCGGTGCAGTACAGCCGCGCCCCCGCCGTTCCGTGGCCGCCGAACGGGTCGGGGACGAAGCGCTCCGCCGTCAGCTCGGGGCGCCCCAGGTACCCCCGGGTCACCGCCACGCCGCCGATGCACAGCTCGCCCGGGACGCCGACCGGCGCCGGCTGCCCGGCCGCGTCCACCACGTACACGCGCATGTTCCCCAGGGGGCGGCCGATCGGGTTCCCCTCGATCCGCTCCCCCGGCTCCACCGCGCGGCTGGTGCACAGGATCGTCCCCTCGGTGGGGCCGTACATCACGTGGACCTCCGCCCCGGGGAAGACGGCCAGCATCTCGGCCGGGAGGTCGGCCGGCACCGCGTCGCCCCCCACGAACACCCGCCGCATCCGGGGGAGCGTCCCCGCCCCGCCGTCGCGCACCGCCTCCACCACCTGGCGCATCAGCGCCGGGACGGCGTGCAGGGTGGTCGCGTCCTCCAGTGCCTCCACCAGCCGCGCGGCCTCCATCACCTGCTCGCGCGCGAGCACCCGCACCGTCGCTCCCACGCTCAGCGGGAGGAGCGTTTCGAAGAGCCAGATGTCGAAGGCGTAGCTCGCCAGCACCGGGACGACGTCGCCGGCTTCCAGCCCGAAGCGCTCAGGCGCCGCGCCGAGGAAGTTCGCCAGGCTGCGGTGCTCCACGGCGACGCCCTTGGGGGTGCCGGTGGAGCCCGAGGTGTAGATCAGGTACGCCGCGTTCTCCGGCCCGACCCCACTCGCCGGGGCGTGCTCCGACTCGGCCGAGATCCGCTCCCGCTCGACGTCGAGGCACACCCGCACCGCCCCCGGCGCCGCCAGCGCCTCGGCGTGCCGCGAGTCGGTGAGGATCACCGGCGCGGCCGAGTCCTCCACGGTGTACACCAGCCGCTCGGCGGGGTAGGCGGGGTCGAGGGGGACGTACGCCCCCCCGGCCTTCAGCGTCGCCAGCACGGCCACGACCATCCCCGCGGAGCGCTCCAGGCAGATCCCCACCCGCGTTTCCGGGCCGACGCCCAGGCGGCGGAGGTGGTTGGCGAGCCGGTTGGCGCGGCGGTCCAGCTCGGCGTAGGTCAGCGTCTCTTCCGCGTCGGCCAGCGCGGCCGCGTCCGGGGCGAGGCGCGCCCGCTCGGCGATCCGCTCGTGGACGAGGACGTCCGGGTACGGGCGCGCCGTGTCGTTCCACCCCTCCAGCAGCAGGCGGCGCTCCTCCGGGGTGGGGAGCGACAGCTCGGAAAGGTGGCGGTCCGGGCCGGCGGCGAAGGCTTCCAAGATCCCCGCCAGGTGCTCCGCCATCCGCTCCGCCGTAGCGGCGTCGAACAGCTCGGCCGCGTAGCGGAGCACCCCCTCGAACCCGTCCGGCGACTCTTCCAGCTCCAGCGCCAGGTCGAACTTGGCGCTTTCCAGCGGGACCTCCACCCGCCGGGTGCGGAGCGCGCCCATCCCTTCCGTCTGCGTCCCCGCGTTGTTCAGGGCGAGCGCCGCCTGGAAGATCGGGTTGTGGCTGAGCGAGCGCTCCGGGCGCAGCTCCTCCACCAGGCGGTCGAAGGGGACGTCCTGGTGGTCGTACGCGCCGAGCGTCGCCTCGCGCACCCGCGCCAGCAGCTCGCGGACGGTGGGGTCGCCGGACAGGTCTACCCGGAAGACCACCGTGTTGACGAAGAAGCCGACCAGCCCCTCCAGCTCGGGGCGCGTCCGCCCCGCCACCGGCCCGCCGACCACCACGTCGTCGGTCCCGGCATAGCGGCCGAGGAGGAGGTCGAAGGCGGCGAGGAGCGTCATGTGCAGCGTGGCGTCCTCGCCCCGGCCGAGCGCGTGCAGCCGCTCCAGCAGCCCGCCGGTGACCGCGAAGGGGACCGCTCCCCCGCGGTGGCTCGCCGCGGGGGGGCGGGGGCGGTCGGTGGGGAGTTCCAGCGTCGGGGCGGCGCCCGCCAGCCGCTCGCGCCACCAGGCGACCTGCGACTCCAGCGCCGGGCCGCGCATCCACTGGCGCTGCCACACGGCGTAGTCGGTGTACCGCACCGGCAGCTCGGGGAGCGAGGGGGCCTCCCCCGCCACGCGCGCCCGGTAGACGGCGGCCAGCTCGCCCAGGAGGATCCCCGTGCTCCACCCGTCGCCGATCACGTGGTGCATCACCAGCAGGAGCAGGTGCTCGTCCGGGCTCGCGCGGAAGAGCGTCCCCCGGAAGAGGGGGCCGCGCTCCAGGTCGAAGGGGCGGTCCGCTTCGGCGGCCAGGCGCGCGTCCGGCCCGCCGCCGGACAGGTCGACCGTTTCCAGGCGGACCGGCACGGAGGGGAGGACGAGCTGCGCCGGACCGCCGTCCACCACGGTGAACACGGTGCGCAGCGACTCGTGCCGCTCGACCAGCTCCGCCAGCGAGCACTCCAGGAGCCCCGCGTCCAGCGGCCCTTCGAGGCGCAGCGCGATGGGGATGTTGTACGCGGAGCTTCCCGGCTCCATCCGGTCGATCACCCACAGGCGCTGCTGCGCGAAGGAGAGCGGCGCCGGCCCGTCGCGCTCCAGGCGGCGCAGCGGCACGAGCTCGCTCTCCCCCGCCCCCGCCCCGCTCGCGGCGTCCACCCACGCGGCGACCTCGGCGACGCTGGACGCGTCGAAGAAGACGCGCTGCGGCACCTCCACCCCGAACGCCTCGCGGACGCGGGCCAGCGCGCGGGTGGCGGTGAGCGAGTGCCCGCCCATCTCGAAGAAGTCGTCGTGGATCCCGATCCCCTCCACGCCGAGCACCTCGCTCCAGATCCCCGCCAGCGCCGCCTCGGTGGGGGTGCGCGGGAAGGCAGCGTCGCTCACCGAGTGCGTCCCCGACGGGCGGGGGAGCGCCTTGCGGTCGACCTTGCCGTTGGCGGAGAGCGGAAGCGCCTCCATCCACACGTACGCGGCGGGGACCATGTAGTCCGGCAGGCTTTCCCGCAGCAGCTCCCGCAGCTCCACCGGAGCGGGCACCTCCACACCCCCGGCCGCCACCAGGTACGCCACCAGCCGCCGCTCGCCCGGGACGTCCTCCCGCGCGACGGTCACCGCGCGCACCACCGCCGGGTGCCGGCGCAGCGCCGTGTTGATCTCCTCCAGCTCGATGCGGAAGCCGCGGATCTTGACCTGGTGGTCGATGCGGCCCAGCAGCTCGATGGTCCCGTCGGCGAAGTAGCGGGCGAGGTCGCCGGTGCGGTACATCCGCGCGCCGGCGTGCGTCCCCCGCGCGTCGGGGAGGAAGCGCTCCGCCGTCAGGTCGGGACGCCCGGTGTACCCGCGCGCCAGCCCGATCCCGCCCAGGTACAGCTCGCCGGCCACCCCCACCGGCACC
>JAFAYN010000414.1 GCA_019240375.1 Gemmatimonadota bacterium | reverse complement strand
GGCCGGATGTCGACCCGACGGGACTGGTCCTGCTGAGAGGCCCCCAGCCGCGTCCGACGCCGGAAGCCAGACAGGTGGATTTCTGGCGGCAGCTCCCGGCCCTCCTCGCGCAACTGTACCCGGCGGGGCCGCAGGACGAGCGTATCTGGCAGCGCGCGGGAGGAGACTGTTCGCGCCTGCCATCCGGCAGCAGTGCGCGCGCTGCATGGTACGATGCCGTCTCGCTGCTGCGGCGCGGAAGCAGCGGGGCTACCGTCGAATCGCTGCTGGGCGAGGCACAGGAGGATTATCCCCTCAACGCAGATCTCCGGCACCTGATAAATCTGCGGCCCGTGGAGCCCGGCCCATGACTGCGACGCAGGACTTCTGGTGGGAGTTCCCTGCCCTGCTGGCCCAGCTGTACCCCCTGGGGCCGTGGGAGGAGCACGTATGGCAACGGGCCGGAGGGGACTCCTCGCGCCTGCCGACCGGCGTCACGGCTCGCGACGCATGGTACGCCGCGGTCGACTTGGTCCACCGCGGCGGTGGTGGGGTGACTCTCGAATCGCTGCTACGCGAGGTAATGGACGACTTTCCCGTAAACGCCGGCATCCACGCACTGGTCGCGCGCCATCCGCCCACTGCCGACGACGCATCCGGGGATCTCACCTTCTCCGTGCTTCGACTAACTCGGCCCGGGCTGCTTCGGCACGTGGCCGACCGTCTTTTTCCCCGGGCCCACCGGTTCCTGACCCGGATCGGAACCCTGGATGAACCACACGAGCTCGGTAAGATCACCGCCTACCTGCGGGAACTGCGCGCCGAGCTCCAGCACGAGATCTCCTCCCACATTTACATCCCACCGGTCGCCAAACGCATTTCCAGGAAAGACACGGCCGAGATCGAGAAAGAGGCGCCTGACGAGCCGTTCATCCTGCCTGTCAACTGGGCAATCCGGCAGATCGTCGGACCATCGAGCGGAGGTGATTCCGCGACCGCGCAGATCGCCGTCCTCAATCGGAAGAGCAAGTCGATCCGCAATATCGTGAAGCTGCTGCTGAAAAGGACAACCCGGCCGCTCGTGCTGCTGGGTGATCCGGGGAGCGGGAAGACCCTTACGCTCCAGCAGGCAGTGGTGGCGCTCGCGACGGCGGAGGAGCGGCGCGTGTTTCCCCGGGTTCCCGTGTACGTACGACTCGGAGAGTTCCATGTGCAGGGACGAGCACCGACGGTGGGGGACGTACGGAAGCTCGTCACCGCTACGCTTCCCGCTCCGCTTCGCGACTGGTTGCCTGAACTGGAGCGCGAGCAGCGCATAGTCGTGTTCTTCGACGGAATGGACGAGATGAGCCGCGACGGGTATGGCGCGCACATCCTTGCGCTCAGCGAATACGCCGGCACGTACGACGGCACACCCCCGTCACCCACGCTGTTCTCCTGCCGGATCGCGGACTTCAGCCCCAAATTCATACACCAGCGGCTGGTGATTCTCCCCTTCGGCCCCTCGCAGGTAACGGCGTACCTCCGCAGCTTCGTGCAGGCGCCACAGATGGTGATCGATCGCACGGAGTGGAGCCAGGCCAAGCTGGCCCGGCACATCATCCGCGGCGGCCTGGCGGTGGAGGCGACCAACCCGTTCGTGCTCTGGCTGCTGTGCCTGTACCTGCAGCACCGGCACACCTGGCCCGGGTCGCGGGTAGCGCTTCTACGGTACTTCCATGAGCAGAACTACGACCGGAAGATAGGGGAGCGAGGCGACGACAATCTCCCGTTTCCGCCTCGCGACCAGGCGTTCGCCGCGTGGTCGCGCTTCGCATACCTGATCACGGAGCGAAACCGCGGACCGGGAATTCCCTTCGCCCTGCTGCGGGACGAGGGGGACCCCGCCGGCTCGGACGAGGCGCTCCGCGCGGGCAAGCGCTGCGGTGTGCTGAAAGAATCGCGCAACGGTGAGGAATACCTCGTCCGCTTCACGCACCAGCGCTTTCAGGAGTACTTCGCCGCGTGCTACATCCAAGCTGAACGTCCCTCGGTAGACTGGCTGGGCAAGCTCGACGCGCCCCGCTGGCAGGAGACCATGCTCAACCTGGTCCTGATGGGCCAGGCGATGGACGTGCTGACCCTGTTCGGCCAAGCCGTGAACGACCAGCTGCGGGAGTGCAGGGCCGCCCTGGAGCGCGCGTCGGCCGGACGCGAAACTGCCGCCGCAGCGACGGCCGGCACCGTCGGCACGGATGAAGCGCCAACGCTTCCTGAAGAGATGGAGACGGCCCTGGCGGACCGGATCGAGCTTTCTTCCCGGATCATGCACCAGATGGGCGCGGGCTCGCCCCTCGTCCGCGAAGCACTCATGCCGTCCTTCACCGAGGGCGTAACCCTGCTCGCCAGCCACGGCACGCCCATCACGCAGGTGAAGATGCTGCGCGCCTGCCTGAACGTCCCGGGCAACTTCAAGGAGGCGCTGGAGAAGCCGCTCGGCTCCAAGGTCCACTGGGTGCGCGACCAAGCGCTGATCCTGATGGCCAGCGGTCAGGCCACCGGCGGGGAGATCGGCTCCGACTTCGCCACCGAGATCGGGTTCGACTTCGCCAACGGAGCGATCCCCGCGCGGCTGGGAGCGTACTGGAGGGCGGCCCGAGCCGCAGGGGACGCGCGGAGCTGGTGGGCGGCGGCGGCAGGCGCGGGATTCTACCTGGCGAACCTCGCGGCCCTCACCGCGCTGGCTGTCGGGATCTTCCTCCGGCTGCCCCGCGTGGGAAAGGCGCTCGGGCTCTCCAGCCCGGACCTCTCCGTACTCGCCGGCCCAGCCGGCCGCGGCGCCGCGGCCCTCCTGTTCGTGGCAGCGGTAGGTGCGATGACGAGGCTGAACCCGCGCCGGATCTGGTTTGCCATCCTGGCCACCCCCCTGGCCGCCGCGGTGATCGTCCCCACGGTGGCCACGCTGTCGAGCGGGTCGTGGGACGACGTGCTCACCCTGCTGGTGCTGGTGGTCGTGGGGTTCGGGGCATTCGGGGCGGGCGCGCTGGCCGCATCGCCGCTCCACCTGGCCTTTCTGGGCGCGTACCTGGCCGCCACGTCGCGGCTGCGGGAGAGCAACCGCGCCCCCCGCGTGTTCGTCGCGCTGGCGTGGAGGAGCTGCGGGTACGAAAGTGGGTTCCGC
>JAFAYN010000400.1 GCA_019240375.1 Gemmatimonadota bacterium | reverse complement strand
CCCTCCGTCCGTACGCCAGCAGCGTTTCCAGCAGCGCCACGAGCAGCGCGGCGGCGAGCACCCATCGCCTCAGCTCGATCCCCCCGGCGCGGGCGGCGAACGACGCGACCGGGACCGCGGCGGGCCGGCCGTCGCCGCGCAGGATCGCGCGGGCGCCCTCGTCGAGCAGCGCCGCACCTCGCGCCTCACCCGCGGCGGCGCAGGAGCGGGCGAGCGCGTCCACGGCACGCGGGTAGGTCGCAGAGAGTGGCGAGGTCCCGCTCTCCAGCCCCGCGGCGAGATAGACCAGGCATCCCCGCCCCACCCGCGCCATTGCACCCGCCGGGCGCCCGTCCTCCCACGAAGCGATCAGGTGAGCGCCCGCCGCCGGACCACCTGACGCTCCACCCTCCGCGCCAGTCAGTCGTATGCCGGACGCCAGGAGCAGGTCACCGGATGTCGCGGCACCCGCTCCGCTCGACTGCCACGGGAGCGCGTCCCCGAAAGCCCCGGCTGCCTCCGCTCCGGAGACGACCACGGTAGCTCCCGCGCGTGCCGCACGGATCAGCCGCGCGGCCTCGTCGGCGTCCACGCGCGCCAGGACGAAGTACGCGGCGACCGAGTCCGTGGCTGCATCGACTGCATTCGCACGTACGGTCCACCCGGTCGCGCCCAGCGCCGCCGCGACGTAGCCGCCGCCACCGGGCTGCGCGACGACGAACGCCGTCCCGCGTCGACCGCTCGTCGCCCCACCGGAAGCCACGGAGTCCGAGCTCGTCGGGAGCACGGGCAGGGTGAGCGATCCGGGCCAGGCTGCGCGGCGCACGTACGCCAGCCCCGGCCGCCACCCGTCCCACCGGAGTGCCGAGAGCAGCGTCACGCGGACCGAGTCCGCGCCGCGCAGCTCCCGCGCGGCGCCGGGGATCGCACGGAGGGCCGCGGCGTAGCTGGGGGCGACGGTCCCCGGTGCCGAGCCCGCGAGCGAATCCAGCAGCGCCGCCGTCACCGCGCGTGGTTCGACGCGCATGGCGGCGGTGTCGAACACCACCAGGCTCCCCCGCGCCCGCCCGTCCGGCCCGAGCAGCCTCCGCCGCGCGGCCTCCACCGCGGCCCGCCACGCCGGCCCGCGCATCCCCGCGCTCCGGTCCAGCAGCACCAGCTCCGCCGTGCCGTGCTGCCGTGGGAGCCAGGCGGGCCCCGCGGCGGCCCCGCCCAGGAGGAGCAGGAGGAGCACGCGCAGGGCGAGCAGGAGGAGGTCCGTCGGACGGCGGCGGACGCGGATGGCGGTCCGCGGGTCCGGTGCCAGGAAGCGCAGCGTGGGGAGGGCGACACGCTGCGGAGGGCGGCGCGCGATCAGGTGCAGCGCCAGCGGGACGAGCGCCGCCAGGGCGCCCGCGGCCAGCAGCGCGGGACGGGCGAAGGTGAGCACCGGGGCTACCTCCCTCGCGCGTGCAGCCAGCGGACCAGGCCGTGCTCCACCGGCTCGGCAGTGGAAAGGGGGACGTACTCGGTCCCGCGCTCCCGCAGCCGCCCGGCGAGCGCCTCGTAGTAGTCGCCCACCCGCCGAGCGTAGTCCCGGTCCACGTCCGGCGCCGCGGGGAGGGTACGCTCCGGGTGCTCCGGGTCGAAGAAGAGCCCCGGCTCCGGGGGGCGCTCCCCCGACTCGGCGGGGGTGAGGACGCGCAGGGCGACCACCTCGTCGCCACGGGCGCGGAGTCGCCCCGCCGCGGCGGCCAGCGACTCGCCCCCGTCCTCCTCCAGCAGGTCGGACACCAGCACCACCCGCCCCGGCTTCCGCAGCCGCTCCCCCTCCCGGTCCAGCGCGGTGGCCGCCGGAGTGTGTCCCGCGGCGCGCAGGCGCTCCAGCCGCAGGAGCAGGTCGTGCAGCTGGCCGCGGCGCGTGCGCGGCGGGAGGAGCAGCTCGGTCCCCTCGCCGAACACCGCCAGCCCCACCGCGTCGCCCGTCCCCAGCATCAGGTGCGCGAGCGCCGCGGCCACGTACGAGGCGTAGCGCAGCTTCGGCACCCCGCCCGGCTCCGCGAACCCCATCGAGGCGGTGGCGTCCACCACCAGCCAGGCATACAGGTTGGAGCGCTCCTGGAACTCCCGCACGTACAGCCGGTCGGTGCGCCCGTACACCTTCCAGTCCACGTAGCGCACGTCGTCGCCCTGCTGGTAGTCGCGGTGCCGGGCGAAGTCCTCCCCCACCCCGCGCAGCGGCGAGCGGTGGATCCCCGCGACGAACCCCTGCACCACCGTGCGCGCGATCACGTCCAGCCCGCCCAGGCGCTCCAGGAGCCCCGGGGGGAGGAAGGTGCCGGACGGCGTCCGGGCCGGGTGGCGGGCTTCGGACAGGAAAGGTGCTCCGGGTGGAGGGACACGACGGGAACCGGCCGCGGCGAGCGGCGAGCCTGGATGCTAAGCCCTCCCGGCCTCGGAGCGCAACGCGGAATCGGCGCGATCATTGACGGAAGCCGTCACGCAGCGCAGGTTACTGCACCACCGGGAACCCAACCCTCCCAAGCAACTCCACACCCCCGACCATGCAACAACTCTTCCGAAGAAAGCCCATCGCCGATCTGGTGGCCGAGGGCGACAACCCCAACGGGCTGCAGCGCGTGCTGGGGGCGGGCGACCTGATCATGCTCGCCATCGGCGCGGTGATCGGCGCGGGGATCTTCGGTGCCATCGGCACCGCCGCCGCGGGACAGACCGACGCGCAGGGACACGTGATCCGCAGCGGCGCGGGTCCGGCGCTGGTCATCTCCTTCGTCCTGCTGGGCTTCGCCTGCGCGCTGGCGGCGCTCTGCTACGCCGAGCTGGCCTCCATGATCCCGCAGGCCGGGAGCGCCTACGCGTACTCGTACGCCACGCTGGGCGAACTCGTGGCCTGGATCATCGGGTGGGACCTGATCCTGGAGTACGCGGTGGGGAACGTGGCGGTCGCCATCTCGTGGGGCGACTACTTCAAGACCCTCACGTCGGGGTGGTTCCAGCTGCCGGTGTGGCTCACCACCGGGTACCGGACCGCGCTGCTCAGTTCCGACCCGACGGTGCACGGGCTGCTGGACGTGGCGCCGCGAGTGGCGGGAATCCCGATCCTGGTGAACCTCCCCGCCTTCGGCATCGTGATCCTGATCACCTGGCTGCTGATGCGCGGGGTTCGCGAGAGCGCCCGGGCCAACAACATCATGGTGGTGGTCAAGCTGCTCGCCCTGGCGCTGTTCGTGGGCGTGGGGGTGACGCACATCAACCCCGCCAACTACCACCCCTTCGCCCCCAACGGCTTTTCGGGGATCCACCACGGCGCGGCGATCGTCTTCTTCGCCTACATCGGCTTCGATGCCATCTCGACCGCCGCGGAGGAGACCCGGAACCCGCAGCGCAACCTCCCCATCGGGATCCTGGGCGGGCTGGCGATCTGCACGCTGATCTACGTGATCGTGGGCGCGGTGCTCACCGGGATGGTGCACTACACGGAGCTGGACCCCAGCGTGCACGCCGACCCGCTCGCCTTCGCGCTGCAGCGGGTGGGGCTGGGAACGGCCGGCTGGCTGGTGGCGCTGGGCGCCGTGTTCTCGATGACGGCAGTGCTGCTCGTCTTCCAGTACGGCCAGCCGCGCATCTTCTTCTCCATGGCGCGCGACGGGCTCCTCCCGCAGTGGGCGGCCAAGGTACACGGCAAGCACCACACGCCCTACATCACCACCCTGCTCACCGGGCTGTTCGTGGCGACGTGGTCGCTGATCGGCGACGCGGGCGAGACGTACGACCTGACCAACATCGGGACGCTCTTCGCCTTCGTGCTGGTGTGCATCGGGGTGCTCGTGCTCCGCTACAAGGAGCCGGACCGCCCCCGCCCCTTCCGTGTCCCCTTCGCCTGGCCGGTGTGCCTGGGCGGCGCGGCGGCGTGCCTGTTCGTGATGTGGGGCCTCCCCGCGCAGGCGTGGGAGCGTTTCGCCTGGTGGATGGTGATCGGGCTGATACTCTACTTCGCCTACGGCTACCGCCGCAGCACCCTGCGCCGCGGAGCCCCGCCCGTACCGGTCCAGCACGACTGACCGGCGACGCCGGTAGAAGCGAAAGGGCGGCGATCCAACCGGATCGTCGCCCTTTTTGCATCCCGCAGTCCGGAGTCAGCCCACCAGGCGGTCCAGGATCGCGGGGCCCCAGTAGATCTTGGTGAAGTAGTAGGTGCCGAGCAGCAGAAAGCCGGTCGCTCCGCCGAGCACGCCCGCGGCGGCCATTCGCAGCGCGGGCCCCGCGGTCACGCGGCGGGCCCGGACGAACGCCTCCACCACCAGCAGGTTCGGCAGGTAGAAGAAGAACACCATGACCCTGTCGAAGGGGCCGCGGAAGTCCGGTGTGTGCCCGACGCCGCCGGTCAGCATGATCCAGAAGCCGTAGTCCATCCGGAAGAGCCAGGAGCCGATCGCCAGCGCGAAGAGACGCAGCGCCCAGGCACGGTGCACCTCCATTCGCCCCGCCCGCGCATGGCGGATGGTCTGGACCGCGGCAAGCACCGTCAGCACCCCGTACAGCGCGAAGCCGACGTCCATCACCACGCCGCCGATGGTCCCCCTGGCGGCGATGAAGGCCAGCCCGCCCACTCCGGTGAGCAGCGAGGCGGTCACGTACACGCGCCCGGCCCAGCCGTGCAGCGCCGGGTACCGGTCCCGAACGGCCCCGATCAGTTGAATGCACCCCAGGGCCAGGATGAGTCCGCCGGTCGCGAAGTGCAGGCCGATCCCGGCCGTGGCGGCGTGCGCGTCACGCTGGTAGAGGCCGGGGAGCACACCGTTCCATCTGGCCATTTCGCCTTCGGCCAGCGCCCCCGCGTAGAACGCCAGGATGTACAGGCCGAAGAGCGTCGTGCTGATCCACACGGTGGCGACGAGTGCCCGGGCGGACCAGCGCAGCACCGTCGCGCTCGCACCGTCGGCGTCCGGACGTACGGGCTGCGGTACGGGCCTGTCGAGTGTGGCCACGGTCTGCATGGAATGCCCCTGGATCGACTTTGCGGGAAGGTGTGGCGGGCAGGGTCAGGACGAACGCTACAGCCCGCTCCGGGGAGGTGAGACCGCCTCCAGCAAACGGCCCACGATCGCGTCCGGACTCACGCCCTTCGCCTCGGCGCTGAAGTTGACCAGCACCCGGTGCCGAAGCACGGGCGCGGCCACGCGACGCACGTCGTCGGGGGTGGCGTGGAAGCGCCCCGCCAGCAGCGCGTGGGCCTTCGCGCCCAGGATCAGCGCCTGCCCGGCGCGCGGCCCGGCCCCCCAGCGCACCCACCGCGTGACCTCGTCCGGGGCGCCCGAAGTTCCGGGCCTGGTGGCGCGCACCAGCCGTGCCGCGTACTCCAGCACGTTCCCCGCGACGGGGACCTCGCGCACCCACCGCTGCAGCGTGAGCACCCGCTCCGCGTCCAGCACCCGCTCCACCGGGGGCGCCTCCACGCCGGTGGTGGCGCGCAGGATCTCCACCTCCTCGTTCTCGCTGGGGTAGTCGAGGCGGATGTCGAACATGAAGCGGTCGAGCTGCGCCTCGGGGAGCGGATAGGTCCCCTCGTGCTCGATCGGGTTCTGGGTGGCCAGGACCCAGAAGGTCTCGGACAGGGTGATGGTCTCGTCGCCGACGGTGATCTGCCCCTCCTGCAT
>JAFAYN010000265.1 GCA_019240375.1 Gemmatimonadota bacterium | reverse complement strand
GGAGACGAAGGACCGCGCCCCGGTGGTGGTCACCCGCCGCAACTACCAGGGCGAGACCTCGCTGTCCGAGGAGCGGTACGCGCAGCTGTACGTGGTGGAGGTGCGCCCCGGCGCCCGCCCGAACCGGCTCACCGCCAACCGCTTCCCCACCGGCCGCCCCGCCTGGTCGCCGGACGGCGCTTCCCTGGTGTACTCCGCCACCGTCCCCGCGGCCGAGCAGCACCCCGACTACGCCGACGACTCCGACCTGTTCGTGATCTCCGCGAACGGCGGGACCTCGCGCCCCATCGCCGAGCCGCGCTACACGGCGAGCAACGCGATGTACTCGCCGGACGGACGTTACATCGTGTACCAGCGGCAGCTCTTCGACACCAGGTTCCGCACGGCGGTGAACAACGAGCTGGTGGTGATGCGCGCCGACGGCACCGGGCGCCGCAGCATCACCGCCCCGCTCGACCGCGGCGTCTCCTCGTTCGAGGTGACGGACGACGGGTGGGTGTACTTCACCGTGCAGTCCGAGGGCGCGGTCCCGCTGTACCGCACGCGGCTGGACCGGATCGCGCCGGAGCGGGTGGTGTCCGGGCCGCGCGGGGTGACCGACTTCGCCGTGGGGGGGAGCACCGTCGCCTGGGCGCAGATGGAGCCGCGGCACCCCAGCGACGTGTACGCCGCCCGGCGTGACGGGAAGGGGGAGCGCCGGCTGACCACGCTCAACGACTCGCTCCTGGCGCAGGTGTACGTGGGCGACTACGAGGAGTTCTGGTACCCCTCATTCGACGGGCGCAAGGTGCAGGGGTGGTTCATCCGCCCCTTCGGGTACCAGGCCGGGTCGCGCCCGCCGCTGGCGGTGGAGATGCACGGCGGCCCGCACTCCATGTGGGGGCCAGGCGAGGCGAGCATGTGGCTGGAGTACCAGACGCTGGCCGGGGCCGGGTACACGGTGTACTTCTCCAACCCGCGCGGCTCCGGCGGGTACGGCGAGGAGGGGCTGCAGAGCATCCACCGCAACTGGGGGTCGCCGCCGGCGCGCGACATCCTGATCGGGGCGGACAGCGTGCTGGCGCGGGGCCTGGCGGACCCGCGGCGGCAGTTCGTCACCGGCGGAAGCTACGCGGGGTACATGACCGCCTGGCTGATCGCGAAGGAGGCGCCGGAGCGCTTCCGGGCGGCGGCGGCGCAGCGCGGCGTGTACGACCTGACCACCTGGTGGGGGTCGGCAAACACCTTCGAGCTGTACGAGGGCGAGTTCGAGGGCTTTCCCTGGCAGGACCCGCAGATCGCGCGCGAGCAGTCGCCGATCACCTACGTGGCGAACGTGCGGACTCCGCTGCTGATCCTGCACGGCGAGCAGGACTATCGCGTGGGGGTGGCCGGGGCGGAGGAGATGTACCGGGCTCTGAAGGCGCTGAACAAGGAGGTGGAGTTCGTGCGCTACCCGCGTGAGGGGCACGAGCTTACGCGCTCCGGGGAGCCGGCGCACCGGATCGACCACATGTACCGTATTTTAGAGTGGTTCGAGCGGCACATGCCGGCGAGTGGTTCGTGAGGTTGGCTTGATGGTGTAGTGGCGGGCCGCTCCAGAGCCGGACGAAACAGCCGTGAGTCTCCCCAGCCCGGAGTGAGCCCGCAAACTGCCGCGGTCTCCCTCCGTTGAAGGTCATGTGGGAACGGCAGGAAACAGCAGGAGCGGCAAACGACGCAGGGCGGGCATTCGCGCGAATGCCCGCCCTGCTTCATTACTCTGCCGTGCAGCCTTCCCCCAGAATTGGGGGAAGGTGCCGAGCCCAAGCGAGGCGGATGGGGGCGTGCGGTGCCGGCTCTCGCGCGAGTCCTACCCCCCTCCCCCACAGCTTGCCCCCTCGATCCCCAACAAGGGGGGAGGGGAGCACTACGAGCGCTGTGGTTGGTGCAGTCGCAGGCTGTCCCCTGTAACCTGTCCCCTGTAACCTGCCGTTCAATCCCAGTCCTCGTCCTCGTACGCCTTCACCTCCTCCGCCTTCATGATCCTGCGCAGCGCCGTCTCGAAGCTGACGCCCTCCGTCATCGCGGCGGCCTGCGCCTCGATCCAGATCCCCCGCAGCACCACCTCCATCACCGATACCCCCAGCCCCTCGCGTGTGCGGCGCAGCTCGGCGGCTCGGCGGGCGAGGGGGAGCAGCTCCTCGGGGATGTCGGCCTCGGGGTGGAGGTAGGCGGCGCCGGCGGTTTCCGGGGTCCTCCCCTCTCCGTTGTCCTTTACCGACTCGCCCTTCGCGTTGCGGAACATCCCCGGGTCGCGGGCGATCCGGAGGGCGATGCTCCCCGGGCCGAAGGGCTGCCACCAGTCCACCAGCTTTCCGCTCAGGTCGTTCAGCAATCCCTCCACCGCCAGGCGAACCGGGCTCTTCTTCCCCTCGCGCCGCTTCCCGCGCTCCAGCACCAGGAGGAGGTCGGCGCCGGGCTGCTCGTGCGCGAAGAGCTGGATCCACCGCCGCGTCCGGTCGCACGCTGTGGCCGCCCCCTCGCCCTGGAGGTCAAGCCTCCGGGTGGGCGGGTAGTGGCGCGACTCGTATTCGCGGAACAGCTCGTTCAGGTGCGTCACCGGGCTCTCCTCGTGCGGTGGATGCGGGCACGCTCGCAGCAGCCGTGCCGCGAGCGTGCCCGCCCTGATACCCCGCCGCCCGCTCGAATGAGCCGCCGGGGAATACCCCTTGCAGCATACGCACCTCCCGGCCTTTCGGCGGCGGCCGGACGACCTCGAACCAGGGACGAGCGATGGCACGCTACGATCGCAGCTACGACTACGGGCTCCGTGGCTACCGGGAGACCACCTACAGGGGGGGCGGACAGGGGTGGGACACCGGACGCGGCGCCCCTCCGCGCCCTCGCGGGTACGGGCAGGACTTCGGCTACTCGCGCGCTCCGGGGCGCTACTTCAACCGGGTGACCGCGAGCTACAACCGCGACTACACCTACGACCAGCCGTACCGCGGCAACGCCCGCAACCTCAACCCGTACGGCGGGGACCGGATCGACCGGATCGGCGACCTGCAGAGCTACTATCACCCCTACATGACCCAGGGCGGCACCCGCACCTGGCGGGGCGGCTACCAGCCCCCCATGGAGGTCCCCCGCGACCCGCTCCAGGACGGCCGCGGGTACGACCGGGACTACGGCTGGGGGTGGTGAGCGCCCCCGGCCCCGCATGAGCGAAGGGGAGCGCACCCGGTCCGGGCGCGCTCCCCCTGCTCGCTTCGTCCCCCGCCGCGGCGGGCGGCTACCGCACCTGCACCCGCCAGAACCGGAGCTTCGCCCCCGTCCCTTCCATCCCTGCGATCCAGAAGCGCCCCTCCCCGTCCGGCCACACCCCGCTCCCGATCGACACCCCGTCCGGAACCCGGTACTCCCGCCACCCCTGCGCGGTCCGGAACACCACGCCACGCGCGTAGGCGAGGTAGGGGTTCCCCTCCGGGTCCACCCCCATGCCGGTGATCGTCTCGTCGCGCCCTTCCAGCGGGTTGACCACCCGCTCCGCCCTCCCGCCCCGGAAGGCGTAGAGTTGGTTCGACGCCACCACCCCGTATACCGTCCCTCCGTTCGACGGGGATTCCATGAGGCGGGGGAGGAGCGCCCGGTTCCCCTCCGGGTGCTCCACCAGGCTCCATGCGGACCCGTTCCAGTACACCACGCCCAGCCCCGTGGAGAGGTACAGCTCGCTCTCCCCCGCGGCGGCCAGCGAGGGGGTGTAAAGGGCGGAGGTGGAGTAGGGCTCCGGCAGCCGCAGGTCCAGCGTCGCCCCGTTCAGGGAGCGCTCCACCCGGTACATCCTCTCGTCCCAGGCATAGCCGGGCGCCCGGATCCCGAACAGCGCGTCGCCCGAGCCAGCCAGAGTGAACCAGCTCCCGAAGGTGGAGTCCGGCTTCCACGCCCCACCCTGCTCCGAGGCGTATAGCTGCGCCAGGTGCGCGTACCCGGTCCCGCCCCGGGTCACGTGCAGCGGACCGCCGGCCGAGGAGAAGAGGAAGCGCCCACCCGTCACCGTCCACCGGGACCCGTCGAAGGAGTACGCGACCGCCTGGTTGTTCCCCTTCGAGTTCGGGTAGTAGAGCACTCCCGTGGCGGCGACCCATCGGCCGTTCCCGCGAATCCGGCCGACCCCGGGAGAGCCCGAGGCGTCCAGCGGGGTGGCGAGGGGAAAGGCTTCCACGCGGGCACTCACCGGGACCGTGGCGCGCACCCGCGCCGTGCCGGTCCGCAGCTCCACCGTCGCCACCCCGATCCCCTTCGCGGTGAGCTTCCCGGAGGAGGACGCGGCCACCACGTCTGGGTTCAGGGAGGCCCACTCCCCCGCCACCTCCCCGGAGGGGACGGGGTTTCCATAGCGGTCCGCCGCCTCCATCCCCACCCGGAAGGTGTCCCCCACGGCCAGGAGGCGGGTGGTGTCGGGCGCCAGGCGCACCGAGTACGCCGCGCCGGCCCGGGCGGTCGCGCGCACGGTGTCCAGCACCGCCGCGCCGTCGGAAAGGAGGGCGCGCACCTCCAGCATCTGCGGGCCGGCGTGCTCGCCCAGCACCCACACGTTGGCGGAGCGCCCGTCGCGGTCGGTTTCGGTCCGTGCGGCGAGCAGCGCGCCGCCCTCGGCGAGCACCCGCCACTCCAGCGGGAGCCCACCGACGGGGGAGCCGCCCCGGTCGGTGACGCGCACGACGACGGAGTCCCCCAGCGCACTCCCGGCCACGCCGGTCTGCGCGTCGCCCAGGACGACGCTGGCGGTCAGGTCGGTGGCCTCGTGCTCCTCGGGACGGAGCGCGTCCTGGCAGGCGGCCAGGGCAAGGGCCAGCAGCGGAAGACGGAACAGGCGGAAGAAGCGCGGCATGTTCATGGACGAAGGATCGGAGTTTCCGTGCGACATGGGGGCCTCACCGGGTCTGGATGCGCAGGACGTCCCACTCCCACAGCACGGCTCCGCCCGACGCCCTTTCCACGGGCCTGTACGCCGTGAGCCAGATCGTCCCGTCCGCGTCGGCCCACACCGACTTGCCCAGGGACCAGTCCCCACGGACGGGGACCTTCTTCCAGGCGCCGCCGGAACGGAAGATCACCCCGCCCAGCCCCGCGTACGAGGCGTCCCTGCGGCCGTACACCAGGTAGGGATCGCCCTGCGCGTCCACGCCCATCCCCCCGACCTGTATGTCGGAGCTCAGGAGCGGGACCGGCACCGGCGTGAGCTTCCCCCCCCGCAGCAGGTACAGGCTCCACTCGCCGGCTCCCTGCCCGGCGACGTAGGCGACGCCCGCCGCGGGCGACGCCTGGACGGTAGCCAGGGACCCCACCGTGACCGTGCTCCACGTCGACCCGTTCCAGTACAGGACGTCGCCCCCGATGTCGGGGCGCACGTACACCTCGTTCTCTCCCACCACGGCCATCCGGCTGAAGATCCCGGTCCGGGCGCCGGCGGGTAGGTGCAGGTCCACCGCGGAGCCCCCCGCCAGGCGGTACAGGGTGAGCGAGTCGCCGCGCGTGGCGGTGCTCCCCGGGCGGGGCGCCAGGAGGTACAGGGTGTTCCCCACCCCGGCCACCTGCCCGGCCCGCTGGAGCTCGGGGCTCCCGGAATACCGTGACCAGAGCTGGGGGGTGGTGGAGACCGAAAGGCCGTCGCCCGCGGCGGCGTAGGCCGTCCCCTGCGGCGTGAGGTACACGGAGGGCTGCAGCCAGGTGGCGGTCGCCAGCGGGAAGGGGCCGGCCCAGGCGGAGACGGTGGGGTTGAACTCGAAGGCCTGCG
>JAFAYN010000262.1 GCA_019240375.1 Gemmatimonadota bacterium | reverse complement strand
GCCGCGCGGTGGCGCAGGCGCGCAAGTTCGGGACGGAGATCCTGACCCCGCAGGAGGCGTGCGCCGTCCGGGTGGAGGGGCCGTACCGGCAGCTGGTGCTGTCCGACGGGAGCGAGCTGTCGTGCCATGCGCTGCTGATCTCCACCGGGGTGTCGTACCGCAAGCTGGAGGTGCCCGGGGTGGAGGAATTGTCCGGGCGCGGCGTGTACTACGGCGCCGCGGCCACCGAGGCGCTGGCGTACCGCGACCAGGACGTGTACGTGGTGGGTGGGGGGAACTCGGCCGGGCAGGCGGCGATGTTCTTCTCGCAGTACGCGCGCCGGGTGACCATTCTGGTGCGCGGCGAGGGGCTGGCGGCCACCATGTCGCGCTACCTGATCGACCAGATCGGGGAGACCGCGAACGTGTCCGTGCTCCCGCGCACCGAGGTGGCCGAGGCGGTGGGGACGGAGCACCTGGAGCGGCTCTCGCTGCGCGACCGGACCACGGGGAAGTGCGAGACGGTGGACGCCGCGGGGCTGTTCATCTTCATCGGGGCGGCGCCGCGGACGGAGTGGCTGGACGGGACGGTGGCGCGCGACCGGCAGGGATTCATCCTCACCGGGCCGGAGATCCCGCGCGACGCCAAGGGGCGCCCCACCGGGTGGCCGCTGGAGCGGGAGCCCTTCCTGCTGGAGGCGAGCGTCCCGGGGATCTTCGTGGCGGGGGACGTCCGCTCCGCGTCCGTGAAGCGTGTCGCCTCGGGGGTGGGCGAGGGGTCGATCGCGGTGCAGTTCGTCCACCGCTACCTGGCCGGGCTGTGATCGCCCCCGCCGAGCTGCGCGTCGTCCACGTCCTGGCCGACCTGGCGGACGAGGAGCTGGAGTGGCTGGCCGGGATCGCGGAGGAGGTCCGCCTCGCTCCCGGGCAGCCGCTTGCCGAGGAGGGCTCCCCGGCCGACGCCATGTTCCTCCTCCTCGCCGGGGAGGTGCAGTACCGGCAGGAGAACCGCCCCGACTCCCGCATCTTCGTGTCGCGGGCGGGCGAGCTGACCGGGTACCTCCCCTTCTCGCGGATGACGCACTACAGCGGTACCGTGCGCGCCCTGGAGGCGACCCGCGCCGCCCGCATCCCCCGCGAGCGCTTCCCCGAATTGCTGCAGCGCCTCCCGGTGGTGGAGCAGCGGCTGGTGGGGCTCCTCGCCGACCGGGTGCGGGAGACCACCCGCGCCGAGCAGCAGCGCGAGAAGCTGATGGCGCTGGGGAAGCTGTCGGCCGGGCTGGCGCACGAGATGAACAACCCCGCCGCCGCCCTGCGCCGCGGGGCCGCGCACCTGCGCGAGCAGCTGTGCGCCTTTCCGCGCCTTTCCGCCAGCCTGGCCGGGTGCAACCTGGACCCGGCGCAGTTCGCCACCCTGGCGGCGCTGCAGGAGCGGAAGGCGAGCGCCGGCCCCTCCGAGCGGCTGGGGCCGCTCGCCGCCAGCGACCGCGAGGAGGAGGTGGGCGCCTGGCTGGAGGCACGCGGTGTCGCCGAGCCGTGGGTGCTGGCCTCCACCCTGGTGGCCGCCGGGGTGGAGGAGGCGGAGCTGGACGAGCTGGCGGAGGTCCTCCCCGCGCGCGCCTTCCCCGACGCGGTGGCGTGGCTGGGGTCGGGGCTGGCCGCGGACCTGGTGCTGCGCGACCTGGAGGACGCGGCGCGCCGCATCTCCGAACTGGTGGCCTCGGTCAAGTCGTACTCGCACATGGACGAGTCGCCGGCCCGCGCCGAGACCGACGTGCACGAGGGGCTGGAAAGCACCCTGACCATGCTCGCCCACAAGATCCGCGAGCGGGGTGTGCGCATCGAGCGCGACTACGCTCCCGACCTCCCCCACCCCTTCGCCAGCGCTGGCGAATTGAACCAGGTGTGGATCAACCTGATCGACAACGCCCTGGATGCGGTGCGTCCGGGCGGCGTGGTCCGGCTGCGCACCGCCTTCCGCGCTGGCGACGTGATCGTGGAGGTGCGCGACGACGGTCCGGGCGTCCCCCCGGAGATCCAGGACCGGATCTGGGAGCCCTTCTACACCACCAAGGACGTGGGACAGGGGACGGGGCTGGGGCTGGACATCGCGCGGCGGATCGTGGTGCGGCAGCACGGCGGGCAGCTTTCCCTCCTTTCGCGCCCCGGCGACACCTGCTTCCAGGTGCGCATCCCGCTGCGCCCCGACCCCGCCGACCTCCTGCCGCCCGAGGCTCCCCGCGCGGAGCCGGCGGCGACCCTCGCCGCGCCCCCGGTGGGAGGCTGAGATGCTGCACGATCCCGAGGAGCCCACCCTCTTCCCCCACTTCACCCCGGAGCAGCTGGAGTCGCTGGCGCCGTACGGCGAGCGGGTGCGCCTGGCCCCGGGCGAGGTGCTCTTCGAGCAGGGGGGCCCCACGCCCGACTTCTACGTGGTGCTGGACGGGCAGGTCAGCGCCACCAAGCGCATGGGCGGCGAGGAGGTGCTCCTCGCCGTGCACGGTCCGGGCGGCTTCGCGGGCGAGCTTTCCCTCCTGGGCGGCACCCCGCCCATCGCCACCGCGCGCGCCGTGGGACCGGTGGAGGTGCTGCGCATCCCGGCGGGGCGCTTCCGGGAGCTGATCGCCACCAGCGAGCCGGTGGCGCGGCTCGTCCTCCCCGCCCTGGCCGGGCGACTGCACGAGGTGGACGCGCAGCTCCAGCAGCAGGAAAAGCTCGCCGCGCTGGGGCGGATGGCCGCGGGGCTGGCGCACGAGCTGAACAACCCCGCCGCGGCTGCCCGGCGCGCTGCGGCGCAGCTCGCCGAGGCGATGGCCGAGGCGCAGGAAGCCGCAATCCGCCTGCACTCGCACCCCCTCTCGGCCGACCAGCAGGCGCTGCTCGACCGGCTGCACGCCGAGGCGCGGGAGTGCTGTACCTCTCCGCTCCCGCTGGCGCCGCTGGAAAGGAGCGAGCGCGAGGACGCGGTGTGCGATTGGCTGGACGAGCACGGCGTGGACGATGGGTGGAAGGCGACCGCCGTGCTGGTGACCGCGGGGATCGACCCCGCCCGGCTAGCGGAGCTGGCGGAGGTGATGGGGGAGGAGCGAATGGAGGGAACGGTCCGCTGGCTCGCCGCCACCCTCTCGACCACCCTCCTCCTGCGCGAGGTGGAGCAGAGCACCCTCCGCATCTCGCAGCTGGTGAAGTCGGTCAAGCAGTACACGCACATGGACCGGTCGCCGGAGCTGCGCGAGACCGACCTGCACGAGGGGCTGGAAAGCACCCTCGCCCTCCTCCACCACAAGCTCAAGCAGGGGGTGGAGGTGGTCCGCGAGTACGACCCCGCCCTCCCCGCCATCTGCGCCTACGCCGGCGAGCTGAACCAGGTGTGGACCAACCTGATCGACAACGCGGTGGACG
>JAFAYN010000061.1 GCA_019240375.1 Gemmatimonadota bacterium | reverse complement strand
AGTCCACCTGCCCCGCGACGAGGAGCGTGGGATACGAATCCGCCAGCCCCGCGCTCAGGTTCATCACGTGCAGCGCGGGCCCCCCCACGTTCAGCCGGGCGATCACCCGGACGACCGTGATCCGGCTCACGGGAACCGCCGCGGCATATTGAGCATCTTGACGGAAACGCACTCCATCGGCGAGTCACTGCGACGTCTCGAGGGCTCCCGGGGCGCCACCGCGGCTCCCGGGGAAGCCGGGAAGTTTAGGTCACCGGACTCCGGCACGCAAGCGCCGAGGCATGGAGACCTTTGTCACGTTTCGACTTGCACCCAGGGCCGGAAAGGCGGATCCACGCACCCCACACGTGTACGCCACGTACACGCACACCGCTCTCAGACGATCCGGCCGTACCCCGCGTCACATACCGGAGCGGAGCGGCGTACCCCGCTCAGAGCCCCAGGCGGATCTGCAGCTGCGTGCGCAGGTTGGTTTCCGCGACTCCACGGTACGGATCGCGGTTGCGGATGGCGTCCAGGCCGGCGGTCACGTCGAAGGGACCCCGGAAGAACAGGGCCTCCACACCGCCCCCGTACAGCAGGTCGGGCTGGCGGATCAGCCCCGGCTCCAGGTTTCCCCGCCCGTGCCGGTACTCGCGCATCAGCCGGAGCGTCACGCGCCCCGAGGGGTGGTAGTAGTCGGAGGTTACGGAAAGGCCGCTCCCCCCGAAGGCGGCCGGCGAGCCGAGGATCTGCCCCTCCTGGGTGTGCCCCTGCGGGATCCCCGAGCCCGAGTAGAAGATCCCCTGGTGCCGGACCCAGGCGAGGTGCGAGGGCTGCGTGTTCAGCACCTCGCCGCGGAAGGCGACGAAGCGCTCCTGGTCCACCGGCCATACCTTCTGCAGCCCCACCATGAACCCGGCGCTGTGGTCCGGCTCCACCAGGAAGTCGCGGAGGTCCCAGTTGTGGTCCTCGCGCGCGTACTCGCCGTAGAACTCGAACCCGCTCCGGGGGGCGGCCCAGCGGAAGAAGAGGGATGCCCTCTGGTCGCGGCTGCGGATCGCCTCGATCGTGTCGGTCGGGTCGCCGGTGTTGGCCTTGAAGAAGGATTCCAGCGGCTCGGTGAGGTCCCCCAGGCCGATCCCGCCGGCCGGCCACTGCGACTGGAAGAAGCGCTCGCCGCCGATCTCCAGCCCTGGGATCCCGCGGGGAGTGAACACCCCGACGACCCCCGACATGAACCTCCCCCCCTCGTTGTACGGCGAGTAGTCCGACTGGTCGAGGCGGCCGTACACGACACGCCCGTGGACGCTGCCGATCCAGACGTTCACCGGGTGGGAGGTGCCGACGAAGAGGTGCGGGAACCCCGGGGCGTTGTTCCCGAGCACGAGGGGGTAGTCCACTCCCGGGCCCCACTCCTGGTTGGCCGTGGAAACGCCCACCGCGACCCCCTTCGCGTCGAGACGGAGGGTGCTCTGCCCCGGGTCGAGCCGGGTGTAAGGATCGTTCCCGAAGCGCTGGGGGAAGTCGATCCGGACGCCCATCGGATCCTCGAAGCTCCCGGCCGGCGTCCCGGCCGCCAGCGAGAAGCCCGCGTTCTCGGCGCGGAAGAGGATGGGGTCCAGGGTCAGAGAAAGTCCCCGGTAGCGGGCGCTGACGCCCGCCTGCACCGCGGTGGTCAGCCCCCGGCCGGCCCAGATCGCGCCGTCGTTGACCCCGTAGGGGAAGGCGGAGTTGTAGAAGAGCTGCACCCTGGGAGGGACCCAGGCGTAGACGAGCCCGCGCGAGGTGTCGGCACGGAGGGGATAGCGCGCCTGCCAGGGGTGCTGCGTGGAATCCCGCGGCACGACCCGGGCGACCTCCTGCGGGGAGAACGACCGGATGGACCAGGGATAGAGCGGGCTCTGCCCCGAGATTTGCAGGAGGCGGAGGTACTGCTCCATCTCGCTCCCCACGAACACCTCGTTCAGACCCCGGCTGGCGGCGGGAGACCGCTGCGCGGCGAGGGGGGAAACGGCCAGGGCAAGCCCGACGAGCAGACTTCCGCACGAGATCGCCACCCGTCGAGA
>JAFAYN010000053.1 GCA_019240375.1 Gemmatimonadota bacterium | reverse complement strand
CGCGCCAATCTCGAGGGAAAGAACCGCGCCCATGGAGTCGTTCACTCTCCGAGCACGGCCTCCAGGCGGGCAAGCACCTTCGGCCACCCGGGTCGCATCCCCTCCAGCGCCCTGCGGCCCAGCGGCGAGTCGAGGTCGAAGCCCTCCTGGGTGAGCCGGAGGCGTGTTCCGCCCTCCTCCGGGAGCAGGCGCCAGGTGATGAGGGTGTCTAGGGACCCCGTCGCGAAGCGATAGCGGAGAAGCCGCTCCGGCTCCACCTCCAGCACCTCGCACGGCTGCATCCCCCACGGGCCCATGTCCAGCTCGAAGCGGTGGCCGACCACCGGCCGGACGTCGCCCGCGGCCCACCAGCGCGCGTGCAGCTCCGGGTCGGTGAGCGCCCGCCAGAGCGCGGCGGGTGGGTGCGCGTAGAAGTGCTCCACTTCGATCATCTCGCTGGTGCTCATCCTTCCTCCTCGTTGAGCAGGTCGTCGAGAGCAGCCATGCGCTTCTCCCAGTAGCGGGTGAACGCGCCCAGCCAGCTCTCCACGTCGGCGAGCGGGCGCGGGTCGAGGTGGTAGTACCGCTCGCGCCCGCGGGGCTCGTCCCGGACCAGCTTCGCCCTGCGGAGCACCTGCAGGTGCTCGGACACGGCGGGGCGGCCGATGTCGAAGCCCGTCGCCAGCTCGCTCACGGCGCACGGGCCTCTCCGCAGGCGCACCAGGATCTCGCGCCGGACCGGGTTGGCGAGGGCGGAAAAGACGTCGACGTCGGCCATGGCTCGTCCCGCGCCTGTGGGTTGACGAGAAGCATACTCCCTGACCCGGGGAATATATGTCGGAGTTTTCCGACGTGTCAACAATTCCCGACGCATCGGAGCGGAGGGCGGGCCGTGACATCCGCCCGCGCGCGTGATAGCTTGACCGGCACGAAACGATGCCTCGCCCACCCCGAACGGACGGCCGAACACCATGGCAGTCATCGACTACCTGAAGAGCAACCGCGAGCGGCACCTCCAGGAGCTGTTCGCCTTCCTCCGCATCCCCAGCATCAGCGCCAAGTCCGAGTACCGGGAGCAGACCCGCCAGGCCGCCGACTGGCTGGTGGAGCGCATGCTGGAGGCAGGGCTGCAGATCGCCGAGGTGATCCCCACGGCGGGGCACCCGATCGTGATCGGCGAGTGGCGCGGCGCGCCGGAAGGGGCCCCCACCCTGCTGGTGTACGGCCACTACGACGTGCAGCCGCCCGAGCCGCTGGAGGAGTGGACTTCGGAGCCCTTCGAGCCCGAGGTGCGTGACGGGAAGATCTTCGCCCGCGGCTCGGTGGACGACAAGGGGCAGGTGTACCTGCACCTCAAGGCGGTCGAGGCGCACATCGCGGCGAACGGGAAGCTCCCGGTGAACCTGGTGTTCGTGGTGGAGGGCGAGGAGGAGATCGGCTCCCCCAACCTGCAGAGCTTCCTGGTGGAGAACCAGGAGCGGCTCCGCTGCGACGCGGTGATGATCTCCGACACCACCATGTTCGCGCCGGACCTCCCCTCGGTGACCATCGGGCTGCGCGGGCTGGCCTACATGGAGATCCGGGTGCAGGGGCCTGAGACCGACCTGCACTCCGGCTCGTACGGCGGCGCGGTGGTGAACCCCGCCAACGCCCTGGCGAAGATCATCGCGCGGCTGCACGACGACCACGGGCGGGTGGCCGTCCCCGGCTTCTACGACGACGTGCGCGACCTCACCCCCGAGGAGCGGGAGGCGGTGCGCGCCCTCCCCTTCAGCGACGAGGAGTTCCGCGCGGGCGTCAACGCCCCGGCGCTGGGCGGCGAGGAGGGGTGGAGCGTGCTGGAGCGGCTGGGCGCGCGCCCGACGCTGGACGTGAACGGCCTCCTGTCCGGCTACACCGGCGAGGGCGCGAAAACGGTGCTCCCCGCCCGGGCGATGGCCAAGGTGTCCATGCGGCTGGTCCCCAACCAGGACCATCGCGACATCGAGGAGAAGTTCATCCGGTACGTGCGGGAGATCGCCCCGGCGGGGGTGACGGTGGAGGTGGAGGCACTGCACGGCGGACAGCCCTGGTACGCCGACCCCAAGGAGCCTATCTTCACCTCGGCGGCGCGGGCGCTGGAGAAGGCCTTCGGGCGCGCGCCGGTGTTCACGCGCGAGGGCGGCTCCATCCCCATCGTCCAGGCCTTCCAGCAGATCTTCAGCGCCCCGGTGGTGCTGCTGGGGTTCGGGCTCCCGGGGGAGAACGCACACGCGCCCAACGAGTGGATGTCGGTGGACAACTATACGCGCGGCGCCGAGGCGATTGCGATGCTGTACGATGAGCTTTGACGAGCACGCCCGCCGCGCCGGCCCCGGGGCCGGCGCGGCGGAGCGGGAAGCGGCTGCGTTCGTGGAGGAGCACGTCGCCGTGCTCGCCCCGCTCCTGCGCGAGTCCAACCTGGCGGCGTGGGACGCCGCGGTCGGCGAGGGGGAGGACGCGGAGGAGCGCTCCGCCACCACCCGCGCCGCGGTCAAGCGCCTGTACGCCGACGCCGCGAAGGCGGCCCGGGTGCGCGGGTGGCTCCGCTCCGGCGAGATCCGCGACCCGCTCCTGCGCCGGCAACTGGTGCTGCTCGACCACGAGTACACGGCCAGCCAGCTCCCCGACGAGGTGATCGACGACCTGATCCGCCGCGGCGCGGCGCTGGAGCAGGTCTTCTACACCTTCCGCTCCACCTTCGAGGGGGAGCGGGTGGCGAACAACGTCCTGCTCGACGTGCTCCGCGACGAGCGCGACGAGACCCGCCGCCGCGCCGCCTGGGAAGCGAGCAAGCAGATCGGGCGCGAGGTGGCGGAGCCGCTGCGCGAGCTGGTCCGCAGGCGCAACGCGGCGGCGCGCTCGCTCGGGTTCGAGAACTTCTACCTGATGGAGCTGGAGCTGCAGGAGCTGGGGGAGGAGCGCCTGTTCGGGATCCTCGACCGGCTGCGCACTTCCAGCGACGATGCCTTCCGCGGACTGCGCGCGGAGATGGACGCGCGGCTCGCGGAGCGCTTCGGCGTGGCCCCGGAGGCGCTGCGCCCCTGGCACTGGGAGGACTTCTTCGGGCAGGAGGCGCCCTCGGTGTCGCCGGTGGACCTGGACGGCTTCTTCCGCGAGCAGGACATCGAGGCGGTGGCGGCGGACTTCTTCCGCGGGATCGGCCTCCCCGTGGACGACGTGCTGGCCCGCAGCGACCTGTACGAGCGCGAGGGGAAGGACCAGCACGCCTTCTGCGTCGACATCGACCGCGAGGGCGACGTGCGCACGCTGTGCAACCTGCGCCCCAACGAGAAGTGGATGTCCACGCTCCTGCACGAGCTGGGGCACGGGGCGTACGACAAGCTGACGCCGGCTTCCCTCCCCTACCTCCTCCGCACCCCGGCGCACACGCTCTCCACCGAGTCGATCGCCATGTTCATGGGTCGGCTCACCCGCGACCCGGAGTGGCTGCGCGACGTGGTGGGGGCGCGGCTGGACGACCACGCGGCGGAGGACATCACCGGTCAGCTCCGCGCGGCGATGCTGGTGGCGGCGCGCTGGATCCTGGTGATGGTGAACTTCGAGCGGGAGCTGTACCGCGACCCGGACCGGCCGGACCTGAACTCGCTCTGGTGGGACCTGGTGGAGGGGATCCAGTTCATCCGCCGCCCGGAGGGGCGCGACGAGCCGGACTGGGCCGCGAAGATCCACTTCTCCACCGCGCCGGTCTACTACCACAACTACCTGTTGGGGGAGCTGATGGCCTCGCAGCTCACCGGCTATCTACGGCGTGAGGTGCTGCGGGGGCAGGCGGGGAGCCTGAAGGGGAAGACCGCGGCGGGGGCGTTCCTGCGGGAGCGGATCTTCGCGCCGGGAGCCTCGCTGGACTGGAACGAGCTGCTGGTGCAGGCGACGGGGGAGGGGCTGAACCCGCGCTACTTCGTGGAGCAGTTCGTGGGGTAGTAAAGCCTTACCGCTACGAATGAAGGGCCGCCGATGCGTGACGCGCATCGACGGCCCTTCCTGTTCCTGGAGCTGCGAGCCTACCGTCCCGCGAGGGACAGCCCCACCCAGATGCCGAGCAGGGCCCCGAGAGGAGCCGTGACGAAGTACGGCGGAGGTCCGATGTAGTCGTCGGACGTATTCGCGTTCGATACGCCAAGTACGCCACCCACCACGGCGCCGGTCAGGGCACCCGCTACGGCGTAGGTCGAGCGTGACCGCTCATGCCGCTGCGCCAGGATGCTTTGCAAGTGCCGGTTGACATCCGTATAGGCGGACGAATCCGGCACCTGGACGAATGCGAGACCTGCTCCGGCCGATAACCATCCTGGCCTGGGAGAGGGAGTCGTTGGAGACACTCTGGGAAATGAGCGGAACCGGGGACGATATGAGCAGTCCGAAAAGCAGGCAGGTGAACAAGATCTTCATCATACTCGATACTCGCTTCAGGTAGGTCCCACTCGTTTACCCCGCGGCTATGCCTGCACCCGATCTATGTCTCTTCCGTCAGGCGCGGCAGCGCCCGTGCAAGCCGATCCTGGTTGCACCAGTATTCGTCCTCCGGGATCTCACCCCATCGCACGAAGCACGACACGTTGAAGCCATGCTCTATGTCATTGTACCAGAGCACATTCTTCTCGTGTACCGCCACAGCCCAGAACCCACCGCCTCTATCACCGTGGGGCGACAGTCGCCACTTTTCGAGCGGGATCGCTGCACGTCGGAAGAGTGCCTGCCGCTCGGGTGAGCACTCTGCGAGATCACAGATGACGATCTCCTCAAGTTCGTCGCGACTGATGGGTTCCCAGCTCACGACTCACTCACAGCCCGAACAGGTCCCAGCGGTCTTTCCACTGGAGAACGCGCCTGGGCTCGATTGCATGGTGTGTGGAATCCTTGCTGATCGCACGCTCGCCCCCATGCCTGGCGAGGTAAGACTGATGGGCGCGGTGAATGTCTCGCCGCATCCACTCGTCCGGAGCGATGAAATACTTCGGACTGCTCGGACGCTCCAGATCGACGAAGACCCAAAAGACTTCCGGGCGGCTCGGAACCGGATCTGGATGCCCGTCCTGAGTCGAGCCCTGCCACGTTCCGGAGGTGCGGGTCTTCACACGCAGGTGGATACGTTGCGCGCCCGTACGACATTCGAGGAGCACAAGGTTGCCCCTGCGGATCTCACTCACCTGTGCGCCACGGCTGCGGATAGCATCGGCAACGAGTTGTCGACCGCGTTCGGCCGTGCCATGGGTGTCGGTAGTCATGGGATTGAGAAGTAAGATGCGAGGGGGGTGCGGTATGATACCGAAGTAGCGCCGATCAGTCCGGCGGGTCCCGCCACACCGGGTGCCAGGGTTCACGCTTCGCCATCAGGAGCACTCGCCTGATTCCAGCCCGATCGGCCGCCTCCATGGCTGTCAAAACGGCTCCGTAGGAGACCTCGGAGGTGGCATAAAGCTCCAGTTCTGGGGTCGTCGGTCGGATCTCGGAGGATCATAGCAGAACACGATGCAGGTCCCCGGCCTTGACCGCTTCTCCCTGACTGCCGAGCCAGAATTCCCGTCCTGTGGGGCTGACGTAGAGTCTCAGCCGATCCGCAGGGGCGACGATCTCCCGTGAGGCGCCGACGGTGGGCAGTAGTAGCAGGTGTTTGTCAGCGCCAGGGCAACAAGACAGACGAAGACCAGCACCATCAGAAAAGCAAGGCACAGAGAAGCGCCCTATGGATGTGGCACAGAAAAGGGGGCCGGTGATCCGGCGAGCGTGCCAGGAGAACTCCGCATGACTCCTCCTTACGAGGCTCGATCTTCAACGCTGGGCTCCAGGGGCTCGACGCGCACGGCCGTCCCACTCGCGACGAGCAGCAGCACCGAGTCGTTTCGGCCAATGTCGGTGTAGTCGAGGCTCGTCGCGATTACTGCGTTCCCACCGACGGTGACCGCCTCGGCTTTCAGTTCGTGCAGGCAGAGCTTGCGGCCGTCCCTGAACACCTTCTGTGTGGTCTCGCCGCGTCCACCCAGCATCGTGATCCACCTCACGAACATGTCCTCGAAGATGTTCACCCTGAGAACGCGTTCCGAGGTGACCACCTCCAGAGTTTCCGTGATCCGGTAGCCGGGCAGCGTCGGAGCGGTCGTCACCAGTACGCGGCTAACCTGCTCCGCGAAGTCCGGGGAACGACGGCGGTCGGCGGCCTCCCGCGCGTCCCGCTGGTTCGCTTGCGCGACGGACACCTGCTCGGCGGCCTGCTGCTGCAGTCGCGCCCGCTCCTCGCGCAGGCATGAGTCGCAGGTGGACT
>JAFAYN010000568.1 GCA_019240375.1 Gemmatimonadota bacterium | reverse complement strand
ACCCGGTCGAACGCCTCTCCCTCTAGCCTGGCGCGCAGCCGCAGCGCCTGGGCGCGGCCCCGCTCCGAGAGCGGCGGGTCGCCCCACCCCTGGTAGCGCCCGGCCTCGTTCCAGGGGGTGGAGCCGTGGCGGACCAGCGTCAGGCGCAGCAGACGGCCTCCAGCGCGGCGATCAATTGGCTGTTTTCCCCCGGCGTCCTCGCGGCCACGCGGACGTGCCCGGGGAGCCCGAACGAGGTGCAGTCGCGCACCCGGATCCCGTGCTCCCCGCGCAGCCTGCGGGCCAGCGGCGCGGCGTCGCCCACGGCGGCCAGGAGGTAGTGCGTCGCGCTGCGCACCGTGGGGAGGCGCAGGCGGGCGAAGGCCGATTCCAGCCGCTCGCGCTCGGCGCGGAGCCGGGGGAGGGTTTCGCCCAGGTGCGCCAGCCCGGCGTCGGAAAGGGTGGCCACGGCGGCGGCCTGCGCGGCGCTGGAGGTGGGCCAGGGCGGGCGCACCCGCTCCACGGCCCCGATCAGCGCGGCGGGGCCCAGGGCGAAGCCGGCGCGCACCCCGGCCAGGGCGTGCTCCTTGGTGATGGAGCGGAGGTGCAGCACCGCGGGGTGCCCGGGGAGGGCGGGCGTCCCCAGCGGCTCCCGCATGAAGGCGTCGTACGACTGGTCCAGCACCAGCAGCGTCCCCGCCGCGGCGCAGGCGTCGGCTACCTGGCGCAGCTCGTCCCGCGCGAAGGGCTGCCCGGTCGGCGTGTTGGGCGCGCACAGGAAGACCAGCCGGGGGCGGTGCTGCACCACGGCCGCGGCGATGGCGTCGGTCTCCAGCGCGAAGGTCGGCGGCCGGGCGATCCCCTGCAGCACCCTCCCGCCGCACAGCGACACGGCGCGCGCGTACTCCCCGAAGGTGGGGCTGGGGATCAGCGCCGTGTCCCCCGGACGGACGAAGGCGAAGCAGAGCGCGTGGATCAGCTCGGCCGACCCCGCGCCGAAGGCGACCTCCTCCACCGGGCGGTTCCAGCGGGCACCCGCGGCGCGCCGGGCGGCGAGCGCTTCCGGGTCGGGGTAGGTGTCCAGGTGGGCGGACAGGATCGCCTCGCGCACCGGGCGGGCGGTCCCCCAGGCGTTCAGCGACACGCTGAAGTCCAGGCGCACCGGGGCGGCCTCGTCCGCGGCGCCGGCGGGGCCGCCGTGCACGGCCGGCGGGGTGGACAGCACCTCGGGGCGGGGGCGGATCATACGGACGCCGCCACCGCCGCGAGAATCCCCGCTCCGGCCACGATCCGCCGCGCCCGCCGCAGGTCGCCGGGACCCGGTTCGCGCCCCTCGGGGTGCAGGTCGTACGCGCCGCGCTTCCGCAGGCGCACGCCCAGCGCGCCGGCCATCGCCGCCATCGGCCACCCGGCGTTGGGGCTGGCGGTGCGCCCGGCGTCACGGAGCGCCAGGCGTAGCGCGGCTCTTCCGTCGCCCTCCCCCAGCGGCGCCGCGAGCGCCACGGCCAGGGCCGCGAGGCGGGCGGGCGCCCGGTTGAGGGCGTCGTCCGCGCGCGCGGCGAACTTCCCGAACCACTCCAGCTCCGGGGTGCGGTATCCGAGCATCGCGTCGGCGGTGTTGACCAGGCGGTACAGGTACGCGGCGGGGAGCCCTCCGGCGCGCCAGGCGAGGAGCGGGGCGACCAGGCCGTCGCCCAGGTTCTCGGCCAGCGACTCGATCGCGGCGCCGGCCACCTCCGCGGCGGACAGCTCAGAGGTGTCGCGGGAGACCAGGTGCCAGGCCAGGAGGCGGCGCGCCTCGGACAGGTCGTCGCGCAGCAGGGCGACCTCCACCTCGCGTCCGGCGTCCAGCAGCGCGCGCAGGGCGAGCGCGGGCTTGAGCGCCGCCCCCAGCGCCAGGGCCGGGAGCGGGCGGGGGAAGCGGTCCGTCTGCCTGCCTACGAGGTGCGCGGCACCGGCGGCCAGCGCGGCGCCGGCCAGCACGCCCGCGGCCCCCTCCGCCAGCGAGGCCAGCGGCGCGCGGCTGCGGCGGCGCTCCCGGGCGCCGCGGAGCCAGCGCCCCATCCACACCGTGGGGTGGAGCGGGGCGGGCGGCTCCCCCAGCAGGAGGTCCGCCGCCAGGGCCAGCCCCGCGATCCCGCGCCGGCTCACGCGCTCCCCCAGGGGAGGAAGACCCAGAGCGCGGCCAGCTCCGCCGCCTCGCCCGCGGCGCCGCACACGTCCCCCGTCACCCCGCCGAAGCGTCGGGCCAGGAACCCGGCGGCGAGCCACCCCGCCAGCGCCGCGGCGACCACGGACCCGGCGGCGCGAAACGGGTCTCCAAAGGTCACGACCAGCGGCGCCAGGAGCAGCACCAGCACCCCGGTCGCCTCCCACACGCGGGCGCGCCCGGCCAGCGCCGCCCCCAGCCCGTCCGGGCGGGCGGCGGGGTGGGCGTGCAGGGTGTGCACCATCACCCAGCGCGCCACCGGGGCCGCCAGGAGCGGCGCACCGGTGGGGGCGTACACCAGCGCCGCCCACTTCGCCAGGAGGAGGAGCGCGACCCCCGCCGCGCCGAACACCCCCACGCGCGGGTCCTTGAGGATCGCCAGGCGCCGCTCCCGGGTGGCGGCGGGGTCGGCGAGGGCGGGGGCGAAGGCCGCGTCGCACGAGTCGGCCCACCCGTCCAGGTGCAGCGCGCCGGTCGCCAGCGTCCAGGCGGCGAGCGCCAGCACCGCGCGGGGAAGGGCGGGGAGAGGGAGGCAGAGCGCCGCCGCGGGGACGAGCCCCACGCCGAGCCCCACCAGGGGGTAGAGCGCCGTGGCCGCGGCCAGCTCGCTCCCGCCGACCTCCCCCCGCATAGGGACGCGCAGGGTGGTCAGCATCCCCGTCGCGAGGAGGAGGGGACGGAGCGGGGCGGGCGTGTGGCTCGGCATGGGGGAAGAATGGGGGTGGACGCGCGGTGCGTCCACCCCCGTACGGTGAAGGTCCGTCAGAACTTGCGGATCTCGATGGACGACGGCCCCTGCCCGGCCGAAAGGCTGTCGGCGAGCTGGAAGGAGCCGGGGCGATACACGAACACCCGGGGCGCGTAGTCCCTGCTCCCGAAGAACACCTGGTACAGCATCCCGTTTTCGTCGGCCTGCGCGTCGAAGGCCCCACGGCAGGCGCCGGAGGTGGTCTTCGCGCACACCGGGTTGTCGGTCCCGCGCACGAACTGGCGGGTGCGGGTGTTCCACACCAGCGTCCCGGTGAAGAAGCCGGACACGTACGCCAGCCCGCTCCGGTCGATGGTGATCTTCCCCGCCCCGGTCCCGAAGCCGCCCACGGTCGCCGTCGCCTGGAGCGTCTTCGGGTCGATGATGGTCACCGTGGACTCCTTCACGTAGTCCTCGGTGTTCAGCACGTACAGCAGCCCGTCCGGCCCCAGCGCCGCTGAGGCCGAGTTCTTCCCGCCCGTCGTCACCGTCCCCAGCACCTTCAGGGTGGCCGGGTCGAGCGCGGTCACGATCCCGTTGCCGATGTAGTTGTAGTTGTCGTCCAGGTTCCCGGACACCACCATCGCCCGGTCGCCGGCCATGACGATCTCGGTGGGTGCGGGGGCCACCTGCACCCGCGCCTTCACCGTGTCGCCCGCCTGGTCCAGCGAGAAGCGGCCCACGTAGTCGGCCACGGTGTTCGCCACCAGCCCGGAGCGGTCGTCCGCCCACGCCGAGCCGGTGAGGTTGCCGCCGGGGAGGATGAAGAAGCGCTCGATCTTCTGCCCTTCCAGGTCCACGATCGCCACGCTGGCCGCGTTGCCGAGGGGGACGGCGGCGCGGGTGCCGCGGATGGAGAGCCCCACCGGGGTGATCAGCGAGCTGGAGCCGAGCGACACCTGCCGCGTCTGCGACGGGTCGCCGAGCTGGAAGAGCGTCAGCGCGTGCTCGGTGGAGTTGACCACCACCCCGATCTGCTGGTTCTCCTTCGTCCCGGCGATGAAGCCGAGCTCGGGCTTGAAGGGGTTGTCGCTGCCGTCGCAGGCGGCGAGGGCGAGGGCGCCGAAGAGGACGGCGGCGCCGCGCCGGTCGAACGTGATTCGGGTCATGGTTCCGGATGGTTGGTCGAAAGGTCTCCGGACGCCTCGGTCCGGTGGGATTCGCGGCGGACGCGGAGCGACACGCTCCACGACCGGCCGGGGTACGGGTAGTCCACCAGCATGGCCGCGTCGCGGTCCAGCAGGTTCTCCACGGTCAGCCCCACCTCGCCGCGCCACGCCCCCATCAACAGGGAGCGGGACAGGCGCGCGTCGGCCAGCCAGTACGGGTCCAGCGTGTTCAGGGCGGAGCCGGGGGCCACACGCCGCTCCCCCACGTAGCGCGCCGCGACCTCGCCGCGCACGCCCAGCACCTCGGTGGCGGCGGACGCGTTCCCGGTCCAGCGAGGGCGGTACGCCACCTGGCCGGAGAGCACCGGGCCGGCGTACTCCACGTCGGCGAAGGCCACGCCGCCGCGCACTTCGGCGTGGGCCAGGGGGAAGCGGGCGAGGGCGCTCCCCTCCCACCCGGCGCGGTGGACGTCGAAGTTGTCGGGCTGCCAGACGAAGCGGAAATCGGGGAACCAGAGGATCATCCCTCGCACGTCGGCGCGGTACGCGGACGCTTCCGCGCCCAGGCGGACGGGACCCAGGGGGAGGTCGCGCGCCTCCACCCCGCCCTCCACCTCCATCCGCACCCGCTCCGGGCGGAGCGCGGGGTTGGGGCGGGCCTGCACCCCCTCCTGGAAGAACTGGTCGGCGAGCGACGGCGGGGCGAAGGCGCTCCCGGCGGACAGGTGCGCGGCGAGGCGTGGGGAGCCGAGCGACACCCCCAGGCGCGGGGAGAGCTGCGTCCCGTCCAGGAGCGAGCTGCGGTCGGCGCGCAGGGTGGACGCCACCTCCAGCGTCCAGGCGCCGGTCAGCGAGCGCGACCACTCCCCCTGCACCCAGGCGGCGCGCACCCCCTGCCGGTCGGGCGACCCCTCGGCGAGCATGGTGCTGGTGAAGCGCAGCTCTCGCGCTTCCACCCCGGCGGTCAGGCCGAAGTCGCCGGTCCGCCGCCCGGCGGACAGGGAGCCGCCGAAGCCGTTCACCGCCACCGATTCGTCGTAGGGGGCGCCGAGGGCGGGCGCGGGATCGTGGAAGGCGGCGGTCTGCCGCTGCGCGTCCAGCGTGGCGCGCCAGTCGGTCCCTGCCATCGTGCTCCGCGCCGACAGGCCGGCGGAGCCGCGCCGCTGCTCCTGGCGGGCGTCCAGCGAGGGCTGCACGATGGAGCCGGGCATCCCCCGCTCCACGTCCACCCCCTCCAGCCGCGCCCGCACCTCGCCGCGGACGCCCTCCAGCGCGCCGGTCGCCAGCGCGCTCCACAGCCGGGCGTCGGCGTTGAGGCGCGGGGCGCTCCCCCCACCGCGAAAGACCGGGACGGCGAAGGGGAAGTCGCCGCGCACCGTGCGCCACTCGCCCGAGGCCAGCCCGCTCAGCGCCGCTCCCCCCACGTCGCGCCGCCCCCCGGCGGAAAGCGCGGCGGCGCGCTCGCCCCACGAGCCGCTTTCCACCCGCGCGCCCAGCTCCCCACTGGCGGGGCGGCGGGTCTCCACCGCGATTACGCCGGCAAGCGCCCGGCCACCGTAGCGGGCCGACTGCGCCCCGCGCAGCACCGTCACCCGCTCGATCGCCTCCAGCGGCACCGTGGACAGGTCCGCCTCCCCGCTCATCAGCGAGTTGATGGGGACACCGTCCACCAGCACCAGCACCTCGCCGGCACCGCTCCCGCGGATCGACACCGTGGCCGGCGAGCCGGGGCCGCCCCGCCGGGTGACGGTCACCCCGCCCTGGTCGCGCAGCAATTCGCCCAGCTCGCGGGCGCCGGACGCCTGGATCCGCGCCCGGTCCAGCACCGTGGCGCCCGCTTCCGTCCGGGTGGCGACCACGCGCAGCCCCTCCAGCGCCACCGGAGCGGGCTCCAATTCTACCGGGAGCCAGAGGGAGCGGCCGTTCTCGGCCTGCACCGTCAGGCGCCGCTCCCCGAAGCCGGGGGCGGCGACGCGGATCTCCCGCACACCGGGGAGGAGGCCGCGCAGCAGGAAGCGCCCGTCCGGCGCGGCGGCGGTCTCGATCCCGCCGCCGGTCACCTCCACCCGGGCGCCGGGGACGGCGGCCCCGGTGGCGCGGTCGGTCACCCGTCCGCGCACCTCGGCGGGGAACTGCGCGCGCGCCCCCGTCGCGGTCGCCAGCACCAGGAGCAGGAGCACGAGAACGCTACGCCGCATGGCCGTCCTCAGCGCGGATCCCACCACACATCTCCCCGGCGAGCGGCACCACCTGCGGCGCCCCCGTGTCCGGTCCGGGGCCGGGGTGGGGGACGATGCGCGCCGGCCAGCGGTAGACGCGCTGCACCAGCTCCGCGGTCAGCACCTCGGACGGCGTCCCCTCCGCGGCCACCCGCCCCTCGTCCAGCACCACCAGCCGGTCGGCGTAGCGGGCGGCCAGGTTGAGGTTGTGGGTCACCAGGAGCACGGTGGTCCCGGCGCGCCCCAGGTCGCGTAGCAGCTCGAAGATCGCCATCTCGTGCGCCACGTCGAGCGCGGCGGTGGGCTCGTCCAGCGCCAGGGCGCGCGGCTCCTGCGCCAGCGCCCGCGCCACCCGGGCGCGCTGCCGCTCCCCGCCGGAAAGCGTCCCCACGGGACGGTCGGCCAGCCCGTCCACGTCGGCGCGGCGCATCGCCTCGCGCACCGCGCGCCGGTCCGCCTCCCCCTCGCGGCGCCAGGGACCCAGGTGCGGGTAGCGCCCCATCCCCACCAGCTCGCGCACCGACATGGGGAAGACCGCCTCCTCCCCCTGCGGCACCACCCCCACCTCGCGGGCCAGCGCGGCGCGCGGCCACTCCGCCAGCGTCAGCCCGCCGAAGCGCACCGTCCCCGCCGCAGGCGCCAGCGTCCCGAGCAGGGCGCGGAGGAGGGTAGACTTCCCCGAGCCGTTGGGCCCGAGCACGGCGGTGCAGGCGCCCTCCGGGACGGAAAGCGTCACCCGGTCCAGCGCCGGGCGCGCGGCGTCCGGGTAGCGGTACACCAGCCCCTCGCAGCGCCAGGCGCTCACGCGACCCCCCGGCGGCGCAGGAGCCAGACGAAGAAGGGGACCCCCACGAAGGCGGTCACCACCCCGATGGGCAACTCGGTGGGGGCGGCGGCGACGCGGGCCAGCGCGTCGGCCAGCACCAGGAAGGTGGCGCCCAGCAGGACGGAGGCGGGGAGGAGGAAGCGGTGGTCGCCCCCCCACAGGAGGCGGACCACGTGCGGGACCACCAGCCCCACGAAGCCGATCACCCCGCTGGCGGCCACCGCGGCGGCGGTCAGGAGCGATGCGACCCCGTACGCCACCAGCTTGACCCGCTCCACCCGCGTCCCCAGGTACGCCGCGGTCTCCTCCCCCACCGACAGCAGGTTTAGCGGGCGGGAGAGGGCCAGGAGGACGGCGAGCGCGGGGACCATGTACGCGGCCAGCAGGGCGTCGCCGCGCCAGGTGGCGCCGGAAAAGCTTCCCATCATCCAGAACATCGCGGAGCGGAAGGAGTCCGCGTCGGCGAAGGTGAGCGCCAGCAGGATCAGCGCGTTGAAGAAGGCGCCCGCCACCACCCCGGCCAGGAGGAGGACGCGGGTGTCCAGCGCCCGTCCCGCCGCCGCGGCGATGCGGAAGACCAGCGCCACCGCCACGATCGCCCCCGCGAAGGCGGCCGCGGAGACCGGCGCCGCCGTGGCCGCCAGCCCGCCCAGCGCCACCATCGCCACCGCGCCCACCGCCGCGCCCCCGGCCACCCCCAGCACGTACGGCTCCGCCAGCGGGTTGCGGAGGAGCGCCTGGAAGACCGCCCCGCTGGCCGCCAGCGCCCCGCCCACCAGCGCCGCCAGGAGCGAGCGCGGGAGTCGCAGCCGCCGCACGATGGTCACGGTGGTGGGGTCGCCCCGGCCGCTCGCCGCGTCGACGATCTCGCGCACGGAAAGCGGCACCGCGCCCAGGCGCACGGCCAGGAGCAGCGCGGCGGCGAGCGCGGCCAGGAGCAACGCCAGGCGGAGGGCGGGCTTCATCGGCGCGCTGCCTCCGGGTGGAGGGCGTCGCGCAGGCGGCGGGCAGCCTCGCCCATCCCCGGTCCGGGGCGGTTCATCAGGTCGGCGGGGATGGTGACGACGCGCCCCTCGCGCATCGCCCGCAGGTCGCGCCACCCCGGCTCGCCGCGCAGCTTGTCCACGTCGTGGGCGCCGCCCTTCTCGCCCTGGGGGAGGACCAGGAAGTCGGGCTGGCGGTGGACGATCTCCTCCATCGCCACGTTGGGCCAGTCCTGCCCCGCGTCCGAGAACACGTTGCGCCCCCCGGCCACCCCGAGCAGCTGCGAGATGAAGGTGTTGGGTCCGGCGGTCATCGGCGGGTCGTTCCACACCAGGAAGAACACCGAGGGCGCGGGGCGGCCGGCCACCGAGGCGCGCACCTCCGCGAGCTGGCTCCGCAGCGAGGCGGACAGCGAGTCGGCGGCGGGGGCGCGGTGGGTGAGCGTCCCCAGGTTGTGGAGGGTGCGGAAGACGTCGGTGGTGTCCTCGGCCTTGATGGCGAAGACGGGGATCCCCAGCTCCTCCAGCCGCTCGCGGAGGCGCTGGTCGTCGTGCGTCTCCCACCCCAGCACCAGGTCGGGGCGGAGGGCGAGGAGCGCTTCCAGCGACGGGTCCATCCCCCCGCCCACCGAGGGGAGGGAGTCGATTCCCGGGCCGTGGTCGAAATTCGTGCGCCCCACCAGGCGGTCGCGCGCGCCGATGGCGACCAGCGCTTCGGTGGCGCTGGGGATGAGCGAGACGATGCGGCGGGCGGGATGGAGGAGGCGGACGGCCCGGCCCGCGTCGTCCGTGGCCGCGACCGCGCTGTCGGCGGCCGTGGCGGAGCGCGCGGTGGCGCCCCTCCCCTCCTCGCAGGCGGCGAGGAGGGACAGGGCGAGGAGGAGGGGGATTCCTCCCCGGAGCCGTCCGGTCGAAAACGATGCCGACAAAAAACCCGTTCCTTCCCGAGAGTCAGGGGAGGAGACGGGGAGCGAGTCGGGCACACAGGCCCCGGGAGGAGCGCCGCGCTGCGCCGGATCGGACCCCGCTCCCCTCCCGCGAGGGGGTTCGTGCGGGAGCGAGAGGGGCCGGTCTCCTGGCTCGAGGCAGCGTCGCTCGCCTTCCCGGGAACATCGTCGTTCCCAGTGGCGTGAACGGAGGGGTCACCCTCCGCGGAGCGGGCCGGACCGGTGCGGGGCACCGGGCCTCTTACAGTGGCGGGGCCGCGCCGGATTCACACCGGCTTCCGAATGGCCCCCTCGCGTATTGTGTGGCACACAAGCTAGGGGCGCGGAGCCGGGCTGGCAAGGGCCGCGGGCTTTGAGTTTCGCCCCCGCGAATGTACCTTTATTTCCCGACTGGAATCGCCGGACGTGGCGGGAGATGTCCCCTACGGGGCTCCCCGCGTCCGCCGGTCCCACGCTTCAGATCCTTGCGGTACAGGACCATCGCAGACATGGACGACGCCGTCCTTTTAGAGTTCGCGCGCCAGGGGGTGGAAACGCTCGCCCAGGCCGACCCCCGGCTGTACGAGCTGCTCCTGGGCGAGTACCGCCGCCAGACCGAGACCCTCACCCTGGTCGCCGCCTCCAGCGTCGCGGATCCCTCGGTCCTGGCCTGCTCCGGGGCGGTCCTCAACAACGTCACCACCGAGGGGTACCCGGGCGCCCGCTACCATGGCGGGTGCACCTTCGCCGACGAGATCGAGCGGCTGGCGGTGGAGCGCGCGAAGCAGGTCTTCGGGGCGGCCTACGCCAACGTGCAGCCGCACTCCGGCTCGTCCGCCAACCACATCGTCATCTTCTCCCTGCTCCGCCCCGGCGACCGGATCCTGGGGCTGGACCTGGACTCCGGCGGACACCTGACGCACGGCTCCCGCGCCTCGGTGGTGGGGCAGTACTTCGAGACGAAGGGGTACGGGCTGGACGAGGACGGCTTCCTGGACTACGACCGGATCCGCGCCCTGGCGCACGAGTTCCGCCCGAAGCTGCTGATCGGGGGGAGCAGCGCCTACCCGCGCGCCATCGACTTCCGCCGCCTCCGCGAGATCGCCGACGAGGTGGGCGCCTTCTTCCTCGCCGACATCTCGCACGTGGCCGGGCTGGTGGCCGCGGGGCTCCACCCCAGCCCCGTGGACCACGCGCACTTCACCACCACCAGCACCTACAAGCAGCTGTACGGGCCGCGCGGCGGGCTGATCCTGATCGGGCGCGACCACGACCGGCCGCTCCCGAACGGGCGGACGCTGGCCGAGGCGGTGCAGTCGGCCACCTTCCCCTTCTACCAGGGGACTCCCAACCTGGGCGCGGTCGCGGCAAAGGCACGCGCCCTGGCTGGGGTGGCGACGCCGGAGTTCCGTGCCCGGATGGGGCGGGTGGTGACCAGCGCCTCGTCGCTCGCCGCCTCCCTGGCCGGCGCCGGGTACCGGGTGCTCACCGGGGGGACCGACAACCACATGGTGGTGGTGGACCTGGACCCGGCGGGGCTCACCGGGGTGGTCGCCGAGCGGGCGCTGGAGGAGTGCGCCATCGTGGTGAACAAGAACCGGATCCCCGGCGACCGGCGCAGCCCCCTGGTCACCAGCGGGCTGCGGCTGGGGACCAACCACACCGCGCTCCGGGGGATGGGCGAGCGGGAGATGCCCGCCTGCGCCGAGCTCCTGGACCGGGTGCTCGCCGCCGTGCGGCCCACGGGCGACCGCGCCTACCAGCTCCCCGGCGGGGTGCGCGAAGCGGTCCGCGAAGAGGTGCGCAGGACGTGCGAGCGCTTCCCCATCCCCTCCTATCCGCAGGCGCTCAGCGGGGTCGCCGGGTAGCGCGGGGGAGGCGCCGCGCCGTATCGTAAGGCGATCCCGCCGCTCTCGCCTCCACCCCGCGGACCCATGAAGCGACTCTTCCGCTCGCTCCTGCTCGTCCTGCTCCTCGTTCCCGCCGTCCTGTCCGCGCAGCAGCGGGCGTCCGCCGTCCCCCCCCCGCAGAGCGTGCTCGGCTTCGGGGCGGGGGCGGACGGGCACCTGGCCGCCTGGTCCCAGATCGTGGACTACTTCGGGCGCCTGGACCGCGCCTCCGCCCGGGTCCGGGTGGACACCATCGGCCGCACCGTGCAGGGGCGGCCGATGATCCTCGCCACCATCACCTCCCCCGCCAACCAGGCGCGGCTGGAGGCCATCCGGCGCGGGCAGGCCCGCCTGGCCGACCCGCGCGGCGCCACCCCGGCCGAGCTGGACCGGCTGGTCGCTTCGCAGCCTGCGGTCGCGCTGATCGGGGCCTCGCTGCACGGCAACGAGATCATGGCGACGCAGATGTCGATGGAGCTCGCCCACGACCTGGCCACCGACCCGGCGCTCGCCCCGCTCCTGGAGAACGTGGTGGTCCTCCTGGTCCCCGGGATGAACCCGGAC
>JAFAYN010000525.1 GCA_019240375.1 Gemmatimonadota bacterium | reverse complement strand
GAGCGCGTTCGTGGCGCTGGACGCGCTCCCGCAGACGCCCAACGGCAAGGTGGACCGCCGCGCCCTCCCCGCGCCGACCGAAAGCGAGCAGACGGATAGCTACGTCGCGCCGCGGACGCAGTCGGAGGAGGTGCTGTCCGGTATCCTGGCCGACGTACTCGCCACGGAGCGGGTCGGCGTTCACGACAGCTTCTTCGAACTGGGTGGGCATTCGCTCCTGGCGACACGGGTGATCTCGCGCATCCGCGAGGCCTTTGGCGTCGAGCTGCCGCTGCGCGCACTCTTCGAGACGCCTACGGTCGCGGAGCTTGCCGCGCGCGTGGACGCCGAGCGGCATGCCGGCGGCACGCAGGCCCCCCCGCTGGAGCGCGTCACGCGCGAAGCTCCGCTGCCGCTCTCCTTCGCCCAGCAGCGGCTGTGGTTCATCGACCAGCTGGAGCCCGGCAGCGCCACGTACAACATGCCCGCCGCGCTGCGGCTGCGTGGCGCGCTGGACGTGAATGCCTTCACCCGGAGCCTCACCGCCCTGGTGGAGCGCCACGAGACGCTGCGCACCACGTTCCAGGTGGTCGACGACGAGCCGGTGCAGGTCGTCGCCCCCGCGGCCGACTTCCCGCTGGAGGTGATCGACCTCTCCGCCTTCTTGGCGGAAGAGCGTGAGGAGGAGGTGCAGCGGCGTGTTAGGGCTGAAGCGACCACTCCGTTCGACCTCGCCGCCGGACCGCTGCTCCGGGCTACGCTGCTGCGCCTGGACGACTGCGAGCACGTGGTGCTCTTCACGATGCACCACATCGTCAGCGACGGCTGGTCCACCGGCGTGCTCGTGCGCGAGATCTCGGCGCTCTACGAGGCACACGCCCGGGGCGAGACGCCGCGCCTGCCGGAGCTGCCGGTCCAGTACGCCGACTTCGCCACCTGGCAGCGCGCCTACCTGGCCGGCGAGGTGCTGGACGCGCAGATCGCCTACTGGCGCGAGCGGCTGACCGGAGCGCCGCCCGTGCTGGAGCTGCCGACCGACTTCCCGCGTCCGGCGGTCGCCGGCACCGAGGGAGCAACTGTCACCTTCGCGCTGTCCGTCGAGACGACGCAGGCGCTACGTGGGCTCGCGCGAGCCGAGGGTGCGACGCTGTTCATGGTGCTGCTGGGCGGCTTCCAGGCGCTGCTCTCTCGCTACACGGGGCAGGAGGACGTCGTCGTCGGCAGCCCGGTCGCAGGACGCAACCGCATGGAGGTGGAGGGGCTGATCGGCTTCTTCGTCAACACGCTCGTGTTGCGCGGCGACCTCTCGGGCGAGCCGAGCGTGCGCGCGCTGCTGGGGCGCGTGCGCGAGGCGGTGCTGGGGGCGCACGCGCACCAGGATCTCCCCTTCGAGCGCCTGGTGGAAGAGCTGTCGGTGGAGCGCAGCCTGGCGCACACGCCGCTCTTCCAGGCGGTGCTCACGCTGGAGGAAGCGCGCCGCGAATCGCTCCACCTAGGCGACATGCAGGCCGAGCGGCTGGAGACGGGGAGCGCCACGGCCAAGTTCGACCTGCTGATGGCGCTGAGCGACGAGGGGGAGCGGCTGAGCGGGCGCGTGGAGTACCGCACCGACCTGTTCGAAGCGGCCACGGTCGAGCGCATAGCCGCCCACCTGTCGGCGCTGCTGGCCGGGATGGCCACGCAGCCACAGGCGAAGGTCGCGGATCTGGCGGTCCTGAGCGAGGCGGAGCGTGCGCAGGTGCTGGAGGTGTGGAACGACACCACGCGTGAGTACCCGTACGAGCTGTCGCACCAGCTCTTCCAGGCGCAGGCGGAGCGCACACCGGACGCGCTCGCGCTCGTCCACCAAAGCGAGTCGTTGAGCTACGCCGAGCTGAACCGTCGTGCCAACCGGCTGGCAAACCACCTGTGCGGGCTGGGTGTCGGGCCGGAGGTGCGCGTGGGTGTGTGCCTGGAGCGCACGCCGGAGCTGATCATCGCGCTGCTGGGGATCCTCAAGGCGGGCGGTGCCTACGTGCCGCTTGACCCGGCATACCCGACCGAGCGCCTGGCCTACATGGTCGAGGATTCCGGCGCCGCCGTGATCGTCACGCAGGAGCGCTTCGCGGACCGGCTCCCGGGTGAAGGCGTGCGGCTCGTGCGTGTGGACGCAGACCGGGAGCGGATCGCGGCGGAGAGCGATGTCGCGCCGACTACGGGTGTCATGGCGGAGAACCTGTCGCACGTGATCTTCACCTCGGGCTCGACGGGTCGGCCGAAGGGGGTGATGATCCGGCACGGCAGCGTCGCCGTGCTGCTGCACTGGCTGCGCGAGAACGTGTCGGACGAGGAGCGCTCCTCCACGCTGGGCGCCACCTACGCCAACTTCGACGTGTCGGTCGCGGAGATCTTCGGGGC
>JAFAYN010000506.1 GCA_019240375.1 Gemmatimonadota bacterium | reverse complement strand
CCTCGGGGAGCTGCCGGAAGAAGGCGAGCCCGGTGTACACGTACGTCCCCCGGCCGTACGGCGCCACCAGGAGCCCGCCGCGCAGCGGCGCCTCGCCCGGGTCGGCGGTTTCCAGCGGCGCGGTGTAGTGCGGATCCCAGCTGTGGGCGAAGTACAGCCCCCGGTCCTGCACCCACCCGGCGAAGTCGGCCTCGGTGATCCGGTTGGGCCACGACAGCGCCCGGCTGGCCGGCTCCACGATGCGCACCGGTGAGCTCTCGTCGGTGACCCGGTCCTGCGGGCGCCCCACCGCGAACGGGTACGGGCCGAACTGCCCCTCCACCTGGTCCAGCTTGTAGTACTGCACCACCAGCGTCCCGCCGCGCTGCACCCACTCCAGGAGCCGGGCGTTGTAGGCGCGCAGGTCCGGGCGCACCTCGTAGGCGCGGCTCCCCACCACGATCACGTCGAAGCGGCCCAGGTCCCCGCTGGCGAGCGCCTGTGCGTCCAGCAGCTCCGGCTGGATCCCCACCTGCTCCAGCACCCCCGGCCCCTCCTCGCCCGCACCGGTCACGTACGCCACCCGCAGCCCCTGCGGGACCCGCAGGTCGAAGGCGCGCACGGTCGACGCGGCGTTGTGATAGAGCGGGCGGGCGCGGACGTGCGGGTAGTCGATCATCTGCACCCCGCGCTCGAAGCGGCGCCCGTCCTGCGCCTCGAACACCGCGCGCACCGGGTAGTCGCCCGCGGCGACGCCGGCCGGGGGCTGCACCGCGAACTCCGCCTCGCGCCGCTCCCCCGCCGCCGCGAAGCTCAGCGGGACGGAGGCCGGCTCCGCGCGCCACCCGGCGGGGAGCACCAGCCGCAGCGTCCCGGCCACGCCGCGCGCGGCCGCGCCCTCCAGGTGCACCCGGTAGCGGAGCGGGGCGGGGACGGCGCCCGCCGCGGCCACGGGGAGGACCCGCGTCGCCGGGTCGAGGAGCACCGACACCGCGGGGACCACCTGCACCGGCCGGCGCAATTCGCCCTGGCGCTGGTCCACCTCACGGAAGGCGGCCTCGCGCTCCAGCGGGAGGTCGGCGCCCTCCACCCCCACCCGCGCCGTGCCGCGGATCCGCCCCGGCTCGAAGGGGAGCCCGTGCACGGCCGGGTCGTCCGGCCAGCGGTACAGGTCGCCCTGGCGCTCCCCGCGCAGGAAGTACGGCTCGGTCACCGGGGCGTCGGTGGGGACGCGCACCCGGAAGCGCCGCGTCAGCATGGAGTTGGCGGCCAGCGGCGCGGCGGGGAGCGAGTCCAGCGGGGTCGCTTCCCACCCGGCGGGGAGCGAGGGGGCCAGCGCGCGCACCGCCAGCGGGCGCGACCCGCCGTTCCAGAGCGACACCTCCACCCCGAACTCCTCCCCCGGGACCACGCGCCCCCGGTCGACGGTCACGTCCAGCACCACGTTCGCGGCGCGCGCCAGCGCCGTCCGCGCGTCCTCGCGCTCCCCCGCGATGCGCAGGCGCAGCTCGTCCGCGTCCGCGCCGGTGTCGCCGGCCAGCGCCGCGTCGGCGCGGTCCAGGAGCGCGAGCGTCGCCGCCAGCTCGGGGACCAGCCGCTCCGGCGCCAGCGGGTTGGCCTCGGCGCGCAACCGCTGCGTGCGCGCCAGGTAGTCGGCGAAGAGCGGGGCCAGCCGCGCGCGCCGCCCGGCGTCGGCGATCCCCCGTGCCGAAAGGGTGCTGTCGATCCCGGTGAAGATGGAGGGCTCGCTCAGCCCCGACCCGTCGCCCCCCGCCGGCCCCGCGGCGGCTGGGGACACGCGCAGCAGGTACCCCCAGCGCGGTCCCGCCGGCTCCGGCTGCCCCATGTCCTGCGAGCGGTGCCGCGAGCGGCTCGCCATCGCCAGCTGGAAGGGGGAGCGCCCCAGGAGCGGGTCAAGGTCGCCGATCGGGAGGCGCACCGTCGCCCCCTCGGCCCTGCCGCGCAGCGACTGGTAGTACTTGAGCGGGCGGAAGGGGCGGAGCCCGGCGCGGAGCTGCTCCGGGTAGCGCGTGGGGTCGCCCGCAGCCGCGAACGCCTCGCGCGCCAGGATCGCCGACACCTGGTGCTGCCCGTGCCCGTCGCGCGGAGTGCCGCTGAACACCGCCACCACCACGTCGGGGCGGAAGCGGCGGATGGTCTCCACCACGTCGCCCAGCACCTGCTCGCGCGGCCAGTGGCGCATCGCCTCGTCGGCGTTCTTGGAAAAGCCGAAGTCGAAGGCGCGGGAAAAGAACTGCTGCGCCCCGTCCACCCGCCGCGCGGCGAGGAGCTCCTCGGTGCGCAGGATCCCCAGCGCCTCGCGCAGCTCCGGCCCGATCCCGTTCTGCCCGCCCTCGCCGCGGGTGAGCGACAGGTAGGCCACGTCGGCGCCCTGCTCCAGTGCCAGGGCGCTGAGGAGCTGCGTGTCCTCGTCGTCGGGGTGGGCGCCGATCATCAGCACCCGCTTGGTGGTCCCCAGGCGGCGCAGCGCCAGCCCGAGGGCGGCGGCGCCCTGGTACTCGCTGGCGCCCACGGCCTGCGCGCGGACCGGGGCGGGGAGGCCGCCGGCGAGCGCCGCGGCGACGAGGGCGATGCGGAGAGAGCGGTTTCTGTTCATGCCTGAAATTCTAGGTCGTCGCGGAGCGCGCACAAGGGCCGGGTGCGAAAGGCGGGGCCCGTGGTGCCTCGCCGCACGATTTAACGCGGGGCCCTTGACAAACTGGAAAGGCCCATTTACAATCTCCAGCCTTGGGAGTCGCGTCCCGATGTTCCACCATCCACCCGGTCCGGCGCACCGCGCAGGGCCCGCAGTGGATCCCGAAGCTACCGCTCCGGGAGGACATCGGCGGCGCGATTTTTCGTTTCCGGCGGGTTCGTCCCGCCACGCAACCACTCTCGAACGACGACACCGGTACGACTCCGATGCATGCACTCTCGACGAACAGGCTCGACGGCAATCCGCGGACGGACGCGTTCTTCGCGTCGTCCGGGGCGTGGGCCGCGTGTGCCGGTCTGCGGGGCAACGTGCGCCTGTTCGGAGCGATTCGGGGCGGAGACCGACTCCCGTTCGCGGGCAGGATCGAGAGCGGAAGCAGCACCCGGCCGGGCATGCCGCGGCACCGGGACGAGCAGGGCGACAAAGAGATTTGCGTGGGTACTCCGGGAAGGTGCGCTCCATGAGCGCGTGACCCCTTCCTGAGCAGGGAGCGAGACGATTGCCCCACCCGCGCCGAGGCCGGGTGGGGCGATTTTCGTTTGCGGGATCCCGGAAACCAGGAGGTGAGCCACGAGGACGAGCGGAAGGGGAAGTTGAGCGGTGGCCGGCGGGCGTCGAGCCCGAAGCACGTGGAAACGCGACTCCCGGTGCCAGGGCGGAGCGTCCCGCCGGCCACCCGAAGCAGGACAGCACAGCAGCATGATCGAGGGGCCGTAGCTCAGCTGGTAGAGCACTTTATCCTCCCCGACATTTGCCCGCGGGACGGGCCGAAGGTGGAGGGTTATCGACTGTCACTCGAGAGGTCGCGGGTTCGAGTCCCGCCGGCTCCATGTTCACGATTCACCGACGGAGAAGCTCGTAGCTCAGTGGTAGAGCTCTCGAAAGATCCCTTCGCCGACTCCTCGTCCGGATTTCCGGGCCGCAGGTGAAGGGTTACCGCTAATCAAGGGGTCGCGGGTTCGATTCCCGCCGGGCTTCTC
>JAFAYN010000613.1 GCA_019240375.1 Gemmatimonadota bacterium | reverse complement strand
TGGTTTCTCCCGACGATACCTACGCCGAGGTGGAAGAGAAGGTGTTCGACTGGCTCGACGCCGGCTGCCGTATGGTGGTGGTGGTGAACCCCCGCAAGCGGACGGCGACAGTCTACCGGTCCCCTACCGACATTGCCGTGGTCACCGGGGACGGGGAGCTGGACGGTGGCGACGTGGTTCCCGGCTGGAGGCTCGCCCTGCGAGACCTGTTCGCGTAGCTCGCCTTCTCCGCCGTCTTCTTCTGATCGCGCAGGGCTCCGGAAGGACGGGGCCCGGAGCACGCGCTCCGGGCCCCGTCTTTTTTCGTGGGGGCCGAAGCGCTAATGTTTCTTGCAGGAATTCGTACGCTCCCCTCACCCGCACTCCTTTGTCCGGCATCCTTTCCCTCCTGATGGGGCGCACCCTGTGCGACCGCTACCGTGTCGATTCGGTGATCGGCACGGGGGGGCAGGGTGCGGTGTGCCGGGGGTACGATCCCAAGCTGGAGCGCGAGGTCGCCGTCAAGGTGATGACGGCGCTCCCTGGGGATCCCGGCGAGGCGGCGCGGATGCGGGGGCGATTCTACCGGGAGGCCCGCGCCGCGGCCCGGCTGCGCCACCCCAACGTGGTGACGGTGCACGACTTCGGCACCGACCCGGAGCTGGGGATCGACTTCCTGGTGATGGAGCTGCTGGTGGGGGAGAGCCTGGCCGAGCGGATGCGCCGCGCCGCCGGGCCGCTCGCCGTGGCCGAGACGCTGGAGATCCTGCAAGAGGGCGGGCTGGGGCTGGCGGCCGGGCACCGCGCCCACCTGGTGCACCGCGACGTCAAGCCGGGGAACGTGTACCTGGTGGCGGAGCCGGGTGGGTGGGAGGTGAAGCTGCTCGACTTCGGAATCGCGCAGTTCGCCGCGTCCGACCAGGACACGGACACCCCCCTCACCGTGGCCGGCGCCCCCCACACCCCCCGCTACGCCTCCCCCGAGCAGCTGCGGGGCGAGCGGTCGATCACCCCCGCGAGCGACGTGTACAGCCTGGCGCTCGCCGGGCTGGAGATGCTGGGCGGCGCCTATCCCGACGGGGTCAACACCGACACCGGCGACCGCGCCGCGGTGCGCGCCGTCAAGCGGATCGTGGACGCCCGTCCCGACGTCCCGCTGACCGTGGCGGCGGTGCTCCGCCGCGCGCTCCGTCTCGACCCCACTGCGCGCTTCCCCGACGCCGGAGCGTTCCTGGAAGCGCTCGCCGAGTGCGACCTGGCCGCCCCGTCGGCGACCACCGCCACCCGGCGCGCCTTCGCCGCCACGCGCGATCCGGGGCCGGCCGCTTCGTCGGACGCTACCCTGTACGCCCCGCCCGCGGACGGCACCGTCGGCACCCTGCTCGACCCGGGATTCCGTCCGCCGCCGCCCGTCGCGGCGCCTCCCGCCTCCCCCGCGTCAGCGGCGCCCGCGGCGAAGGATGCCCCGGCGCCGCAGCCCGCGCGCAGGCCGTGGCGCCCGCGCACCGCTTTCTGGATCTTCCTGCTGGTGCTGGTGATGGCCTCGTCGATCGCCATTCTGTTGGGCCGGCTCGGCCCGCGCGGCGAGCCGGGGACCCGCGCCCCGACTGAGCGGAAGGCGCCCGCCCCCGCGAATCCCGACCGGATCGCGCGGGAGGAGGCGCAGCGGGTGACCCGGCGCCACGGCGCACACGAGGGGGACGCCCTGTGGATGGTGGTGCTCGCCTCCTTCGACGCCGCCGACGAGGCGGAGGCCCGCGCGATGCGCGACGGCCTGCGCGAGCGCGGGTACGACGTGGGGCTGGCGAACAGCCGCGTCTACCCGGAGCTCCTCACCGGGTACGTGGTGGTGGTCGCCGGGCCTTTCGACCACGACGAGGCGGACGCCGAGCTGGAGCGTATGCGCGGCCAGGTCGCCGGGGACGCCTTCCTCAAGCGTCTCACCCTGCGAACTCCCTGAAGCCGGCTCCTTCCACCCTCCATCCTCCTCCCATGACCCCTCCCGCCGACCTCCCCCTCGTCGCCCGCGCGCGGCACCACGCCGGCCGCATGGCGATCGTCGTTCCCGGGGGTGCCTTCACCTACCGCGACCTGCTCGACGCCTCCGCCCGCGTGGCCGCCGCGCTCCTGGACGGCGCCGCCGACCTGGGCGAGGCGCGCGTCGCCTTCCTGGCGCCGCCGGGGTGGGACTACGTGGCCGTGCAGTGGGGGATCTGGCGCGCGGGGGGGATCGCGGTGCCGCTCGCCGTCTCGCACCCCCCGGCGGAATTGCGCTACGTGCTGCAGGACGCCGACGCGGCGCTGGTGGTGGCGCACCCGGAGTTCGCGGACACGCTGCGCCCGCTCGCGGCCGGGGAGGGGCGGCGCTTCCTCACCACCCCGGAAGCGCTCGCGGCGGAGCCGGGCGCCCTCCCCGTGGTGGACGAGGGGCGGCGGGCGATGATGGTCTACACCAGCGGGACCACCGGGAAGCCCAAGGGGGTGGTGACCACGCACGCGGGGCTGCGCGCGCAGGTGACCTCGCTGATCGAGGCGTGGGGGTGGAGCGGGGACGACCGGATCCTCCTGGTCCTCCCCATGCACCACGTGCACGGGATCGTCAACGTCCTCACCTGCGCGCTCTGGGCGGGCGCGGTGTGCGACGTGCTCCCGAAGTTCGACGCCGACGCGGTGTGGGCGAAGATCGAGGAGGGCGAGCTGACCCTGTTCATGGCCGTCCCCACCATCTACCGCCGCCTGATCGCGGCGTGGGAGGAGTCCCCACCCGAGCGCCGGCGCCGGATGTCGGAGGGGTGCGCGCGGATGCGGCTGATGGTGTCCGGCTCCGCGGCGCTCCCGGTGCAGACGCTGGAGCGCTGGCGCGAGATCAGCGGCCACGTGCTGCTGGAGCGCTACGGGATGACCGAGCTGGGGATGGCGCTCTCCAACCCGCTGCGCGGCGAGCGCCGCCCCGGGTACGTGGGGACGCCGCTCCCGGGGGTGGAGGTGCGGCTGGTGGACGAGGACGGAAACCCGGTGCCGCCCGGGATGCCCGGCGAGGTGGAGGTGCGCGGCCCCAACGTCTTCCTGGAGTACTGGCGGCGCCCGGAGGCGACGGCGGCCTCGTTCCGCGACGGGTGGTTCCGCACGGGCGACGTGGGCGTGCTGGAGGACGGCTCGTACCGGCTGCTGGGGCGGAGCAGCGTGGACATCATCAAGACCGGGGGGTACAAGGTGTCCGCGCT
>JAFAYN010000570.1 GCA_019240375.1 Gemmatimonadota bacterium | reverse complement strand
CTCGAACCCGCGACCCCGGCATTATGAGTGCCGTGCTCTAACCAGCTGAGCTACCCTGCCCTACTCACGACTGACTCCAAAAAAAAAACGAACGGCCGGCCCGTCAGGACCGGCCGTCGTCTTCATAGCGGGGGCGGGATTTGAACCCGCGACCTTCGGGTTATGAGCCCGACGAGCTACCAGGCTGCTCCACCCCGCGACAAGGAGATTGATTATAACACCACCCCGCCGCCCCGTCAACCCTTCGCCTTCCCCTCACCGCCGTCCTTCCCGGCGCGCGCCGGAGCCCATGAAGATATACCGATTCGCGTATTTTGGAAGGGGTGCCGGGAAGAAAAATGCGGGAAGGGCCGCGCCCCCGGGATGGAGACGCGGCCCTTCTCCCTGTGCGCCAGGAAGATAGACGCCCTTACCCGACCACCAGGTTCAGCAGCCGGTCCGGGACGAAGATCGTCTTCCGCACCTGCTTGCCGTCGAGGAAGCGGAGCACGTTGGGATCGGCCAGGGCGGCGTCGCGCGCGTCGGCCTCGGAGATCCCCCGCGACATCGGCATGCGGGCGCGCACCTTCCCGTTCACCTGCACCACGAACTCCACCGTGTCGGCCACGGCCTTTGCCGGGTCGAACTCGGGCCAGGCGGCGCTCCGGTACAGCGACTCGGTGTGCCCCATCCGCTCCCACAACTCCTCCGCCAGGTGCGGGGCGAACGGAGAGGACAGGATCACCAGCGGCTCCACCGCGGCGCGCTCGGCGGTGCGCCCGCCGGCGCGCAGGACGTTGAGGAACTCCATCATCGCCGCGATGGCGGTGTTGTGGGAGAGCGCCTCCAGGTCTTCCGTCACCTTCTTGATGGTGGCGTGCAGCTTCTGCTCGATCTCCGGCTCCAGCGGCCGGTCCTCGGCGTCGCGCACCGTGTCCCAGAGCCGGTTCAGGAAGTTGTACGGCCCGGCGATCCCGGTGTCCCGGAAGTCGCCGCCCTCCTGGTACGGCCCCATGAACATCAGGTAGGTGCGGAGGGTGTCCGCGCCGTAGTCGTCGATGTACACGTCCGGGACCACCACGTTGCCCTTGGACTTGGACATCTTCGCCCCGTCCTTGATCATCAGCCCGTGGGCCCGGAACTTGGTGAACGGCTCCTCGAAGTCGATCCATTCCATGTCGTGGAGCGCCATGGTCACGAACCGGGCGTACAGGAGGTGGAGCACCGCGTGCTCGTTCCCCCCGATGTAGCTGTCCACCGGGAGCCAGTTGCGGGTCAGCGACGGCTCGAAGGCGCGGCGGTCGTTCCTGGCCGACGGGTAGCGGAGGAAGTACCAGGCCGAGTCCAGAAAGGTGTCGGACACGTCGGTCTCGCGCCGGGCCACCCCGCCGCACTGCGGGCACCCGGTCAGGTACCACTCCCGGTGCCGGGCCAGCGGGGAGATCCCGCTCGCGTCGGGCTTGAAGTCCTCGATGAAGGGGAGCTCCACCGGGAGCTGCTCTTCGGGGACGGGGACGATCCCGCAGTCGTCGCAGTACAGGATCGGGATCGGCGGGCCCCAGTACCGCTGCCGCGAGATGGTCCAGTCGTGCAGCCGGTAGTTGGTGCGCGGCTCGGCGGCGTTGCGCTCGGCCAGCCAGGCGGTCACCTCGCGCTTGGCCTCGTCCACCTCCATCCCGTCGAAGTGGCCGGAGTTCACCAGCCGCCCCGGGCCGGTGTACGCCTCGGCCAGCGGGGCGTCGGCATCGTCACCCGCACCCGCGACCACCCGCACGACGGGGAGCTTGTAATGCTGCGCGAACTCGAAGTCGCGCTCGTCGTGCCCGGGGACGGCCATGATGGCGCCGGTCCCGTACTCCATCAGGACGTAGTCGGCGATCCAGACCGGGATCTCCTTGCCGGTGGCCGGGTTCAGCACCCGCGCCCCGGTGTCCACGCCGGTCTTCTTCTTGTCCCCCTTCTTGCGCGTGACCAGGTCCTTGGCGGCCACCTTGCGCTGGTACGCCTGCACCGCCTTGCGGCGCTCCTTGGTGGTGATCTGCGCGACCAGCGGGTGCTCGGGCGCAAGCACCATGTAGGTGGCGCCGAAGATGGTGTCCGGACGGGTGGTGAAGACCTTGATCGCCGGGTACTCCAGCTCCTGCCAGCGGGAGATGATCTGGTCGGCGGTCAGGAAGTAGCGGAACGCCTGGCGGACCACCTCCGAGCCGTCGTCGGACTCGGGGGTGCTGGACTCGCTCACCACCGGGAAGACGACCTCGGCACCCTCGCTGCGGCCGATCCAGTTCTCCTGCGCCTTCTTGGTGGTCTCGGACCAGTCGATGGTCTGCAGGTTGTCGAGCAGGCGACCGGCGAAGTCGGTGATCTTGAAGAACCACTGCGACAGGTTGCGCATCTCCACGACGGTGCCGCAGCGCTCGCACTCGCCGCCCACTACCTGCTCGTTGGCGAGCACGGTGTTGCACGAGGGGCACCAGTTGACCGGCGCCTCCTTCTTCTCCGCCAGCCCGGCCTTGAAGAGCTGCAGGAAGATCCACTGCGTCCAGCGGTAGTACTCCTTCTGCGTCGTGTCGACCGTGTGGTTCCAGTCGTACATGAAGCCGACGCGGCGGAGCTGCTTGGTGAAGCGCTCGATGTTCCGCGGGATCAGCTCCATGGGGTGCACGCCCATCTTGAGCGCGAAGTTCTCGGAGTGGATCCCGAATGCGTCGAAGCCGATGGGTTCGAAGACGTCGTACCCCTGGAGACGCTTGAAGCGACCGTAGATGTCGGCGCCGGTGAAGGCGTAGATGTTCCCGATGTGGAGCCCTTCCGCGGAGGGGTACGGGAACATCATCAGGTTGTAGAAGGGACGCCCCTGTACCCCGGCCTTGCGCAGGTCGGAGTCGGTGTAGGTGTTGATCCCCTCGCTGTCCCACCGAGCCTGCCACTTCCGCTCGACTTCCTGCGGGTTGTAGGTGTCGGTGACGTGCGTGGTCGCGTCGCTCATAGATCGTCCTGGAATGACCTGCAAGACGAGCCGTCGGCGGGGAGGCAGTCACCTGCTGCGCCGACGGCTCTGTAGCTTTCTGGAAAATTTACGGCCGTGGCTGAAAATCACAAGGCCCGAGCGGGTGCGGAGCCGCTTTCGGCCACCCCGCGTCCGGGACGGGCGGGCACCCGTCACACCACCTTGGGAGCGGCGAACTTGCGGGCCACCAGGAGCGCCGTGGCCCCGCGCAGGCGGAGCGTCGCGCCGGCCGGGGCGGCGATGACGGGAGTGGCGGCAGCCGCGTCGGTGAGCGTCCGCTCCCGCACGCCGCGGCTCACCACCCCGGAGATCAGGTCCCAGGCGTCGGTGATCTCGCCGCCGACGATGATCCGCGCCGGGCTGAGCGCGGTGACGATGGTGGCGAGCCCCGCGCCCAGGTAACGGCCGGTTTCCAGGAGCGCGGCGCGGGCCCGGGTGTCGCCGGAGCGGACGCGGGTGATCAGGTCCTCCATGGTGAAGCCGCTGCCGCGCAGCGTTTCCCTGCTTTCGGGAACGGAGGGGTCCAGCCCGAAGTACCGGGCCAGGGTGGCGACGTTGGAGGTGTACGCTTCCCAGCACCCCCGCAGCCCGCACAGGCAGCGGGGGCCGTCCAGGCTGAGCGGGATGTGCCCGAACTCGCCGGCGGTGTCGCCGTGCCCCCGGAGCACCTCGCCGTTCACCACGATCCCGACGCCCACGCCGTCGGACACGGTGACGTAGACGAAGTTGTCGGAGCCGTCGCGGTTGGCGGGGTTGAGCCACATGTGCGCGAGCGCGCAGGCGATGGGGGCGTTCTCGATGAACACCCGCAGCCCGGTGGCCTCGGCCAGCTCCTCGCGGATCCCCACGTTGTGCCACCCGAGCTGGGGGGAGTTGAGGATCTGCCCCGTGCGCCGGTGGATCATCCCCGGCACCACCATCCCGATCCCTTCGCACTCGGCGACGTCGTGGCCGTCCAGGAGCCGGCGCACCCGCCGCCCCAGCTCCGCGACCAGCTCGTCGGGGGAAAGGAGGGTGTCGAACGACTCCAGCGCGATCTGGCGCCCTTCCAGGTCGCCCAGCATCACGTAGGTGCGGCTAAAGCGGATGTCGATGGCGATGGCGAAGCGGTCGCGGGTGCGCACGTGCAGCATCTTGGGCTTGCGCCCGCGGGCCGCGTTGGCGGTGGCGCCCTCGTATACAGCCCCGTCGGCGATCAGCTCGTCCACCAGCTGGCTGATCATCCCCCGCCCCACCCGCATCCGCCGCGCGAGGTCGGCGCGGGAGATCGGCTGGTGCTCGCGCACCAGGTTCAGCACGATCTTGCGGTTGATCTCCCGCGAGGTGGTACGGGTCGCGTGCTGTACCTGACGAGTGTCGATCTTCCGCATCTGCCCTCTCGAATCCCTGTGCCGCCCGAGGTGCCGCACCCCATACGGAGGCGGGAGCGAGGCCCCTGCCCCGCCCCCGCCGAATTTAGGCCGAGGAGACCACGCGCACAACTTTATTTCGTAACAAGAACGTATGTCCTTGTTTTATTAGCCGACACCTTATTTCGACTTAGACACCTGCCCTGTGCCCAGCCCTGCTCCCAGGAGCGCTTCCGTGCGCCCGTACGGATCCTTGCTCCCGCGGGCCGCCCGGACGATGTCGGCGATGGTCCGGTCCAGGTCGCCGCCGCGCGACTGGAGCACGCGCTCGAACAGGTCGAGGCGGTGGTAGTAGAGCCGCCGGGAGATCAGGGTGGCGTTGTTGAGCGGGTCGCGGGTGAAGCTGGCGAAGCTCTGCACCTTCAGCGCCGGGCGGACCTCGTCGGCGAAGCGCTGCTTGGCGCGCTGGAAGATGGCGTCGCGCGCGGCGACCTTCTGCGCGCTGCTCAGGTCGGTCCGGCCGTACAGCGTCTGCAGCTCGCCGACGAAGCCGTCGAGGAAGCGCCCGAAAAGGAGGTCGTCCTCCCACTCGGCGCGGGCGCGGGTGCATGCGGGGGAGTCCGCCCCGTCGCGCCGGCAGAAGAACTCGATGGCCCCGTGCGCCCCGACGAAGTTGGCGGCGCTCTCGTTGAACATCGCCTGCCCGGAAACGTAGATGGTGTTGTGGAAGATCTCGTGCACCACGGTGTTGACCAGGTCCACCTCGCCGTAGCGGAGGACGGGCGACACCAGCGGGTCCTTGAACCACCCCAGGGTGCTGAAGGCGGAGGTGGGGCGCATGTAGGTGTCGAGCCCCTTGGCTTCCAGCTTCCGCATCTCGTCGCGGGCGTCGGACTCGCTGAAGAACCCCTTGTACGGGACGTGCCCCACGATGGGGAACCACCAGGTATACGCCTGGAAGCGGTCGCGGTAGGCGGCGGAGACCACCATCGCCAGGGTGTCGGACTTGAGCCGCGAGTAGGTGGTGTAGCTGTCCCCCGCCTTGAGGTGGAGCGACTTCTGGGCGAAGGAGCGCGCCTGGAGGACCAGCGCCAGCTTGGCGCGCTCTTCGGGCGGCGTGCGCGGGTCGTCCACCAGCTTCTGGATGGACTGGCGGCGGCTGAGGATCTTGGCCTCCTCGTACCCGGCCCGGATCACGTACGTGGGTGAGCAGGCCGCGAGCAGCGCCGCGGCGGCAATCAGGGGCAGGGCGCGGGAAGCGCGCTTGCGAAGGCTCAACTCGGGTTCCCGGGATGGGGGTCTCGTACGATCTCCGCCTCGCGCCAGCGACGGACGGAGCTGACCAGGTATACCGCATCGGCGGCGAGGAGGTCCCCCGGGCGCAGTACACGCTCGCGCACGCACCCGCCGCGCAGCAGGTGCTCGCGGAAGACGCCCGGGAGGAGCCCCGACTCCAGCGGTGGGGTCCACAGCTCCCCCCCGATGCGCGCCACCACGCTGGCGATGGTCGATTCGGTGACCTCCCCACGCAGGTTGGTGAGGATCACGTCATCGGACCCCGGGTGCGCAGCGGCGCGGGATTCGTACACCCCGCGCGAGTTGGTCTTGTGGTAAAGGAAGCGGTCGGCGGGGTCGACGGGTTCCGAAGAGATCGCCACCCGCAGCGGTCCTGCCGGAGAGGGCGGGAGGGGAGCCGCCTCCACCCGGACTTCGCCGTCGCGCAGGAGGAGGCAGCGCACCCGCAGCGCACCCGTGGTGGAGACCACGGCGTCGTGGAGAGAGCGCTGCACGCGTTCCGGGTCGCAGCGGAAGCCGAAGTAGCGCGCGGAGCGGGCGAGCCGGTCCAGGTGCCCGTCGAGGAGGAAGAACCCGTCGCCGGGCTCGTGCAGCAGCGTTTCCAGCAGCTCGAACTCGCGCGGAGGCTCGGCGGTGAAGCGCGCTTTGTCCAGGCACTCCCGCAATTCGGCGCCCGCCTCGGAGTCGTGGGTGATCCCGCCGCCCACGCCCAGCTCCGCCGTGCCCGTGGCGTGGTGCAGCACCAGCGTGCGGATGGCGACGTTGAACACCGCCTCCCCCGGCGAGACGAAGCCGACCGCCCCGGTGTAGACGCCGCGCGGCCCGTCCTCCAGCTCGCGGATGAGCTGCATGGTGCGCACCTTGGGCGCCCCGGTCACGGAGCCGCAGGGGAAGAGCGCGCGCAGCACGCCGGTGAGCGTGGTGCCGGAAGCGACGCGGGAGCGGACGGTGGAGGTGAGCTGGTGCACCGTCTCGTACCGCTCCACCTCGAACAGGCGGGGGACGCGGACGGAGCCCCACTCGGAGATCCGCCCCGCGTCGTTCCGCAGCAGGTCGACGATCATCAGGTTCTCGGCCCGCTCCTTGGGCGAGGCCACCAGCTCCGCCGCCAGGGCGTCGTCCTCGGCGCTCCACCGCCCGCGCGGCCGGGTTCCCTTCATCGGCCGCATCTCCAGCTCCCCGTCCGCCCGGCAGAAGAAGAGCTCCGGCGACACCGACACGATGGACACGTCGCCCAGCCGCAGGAGCGCGCAGTAGGCGCTCCGCTGCCCCAGGCAGAGGGAGCGGTACAACCCCACGTCGCTCCCGGTGAAGGGGGCGCGCAGCCGCAGGGTGAAGTTGACCTGGTAGGTGTCGCCCGCGGCGATCAGCTCGCGGATGGCGTCGATGCGCGCGTGGTACTCCGCCTCGGTGACAGAGGGGCGCCACTCGCCGAGCGAGAAAGGCTCGTCCGGGAGGTCGTCCGGCTCGCCGCCCTCCTCGCGCGAGTCGAAGAGCGCGAACCAGGCGAGGGGGAGACGGGGATCGGGAGGGTGCGTGGCGAGGGCAGGATCGAAGGCCGGGGCCGCCTCGTAGGCCAGGTAGCCGGCCGCGTGCAGCCCGCCTGCGACGGCATCCTCGACGCGCCGAAGGGCGGCGGGGACTTCCTCCACGCGCGTGGCGACGATGGTCTCGCGGTGCCCGGAGAAGCGGAAGGAGCGGGGGCCGCGCTGGGGATCGTACGAGTCGAAGCGGACCCGAGGGTCAGGCATGGGCCCTCACCCCGGCGCTTCGCGCCACCCCTCTCCCAATTCTGGGCGAGGGGAACGACACTACGATCTCGTTGTTCTCCCCTCTCCCAGCATTGGGAGAGGGGTCGGGGGTGAGGGCTACAGCGCCAACGGAGCCCCGGTGCTGATCCGGCACGGTACGCCCCCATCCGGCGGCCTGAGAGCCGCCAC
>JAFAYN010000529.1 GCA_019240375.1 Gemmatimonadota bacterium | reverse complement strand
ACGATGGCGCCGCGAGGCCCGAAGCGGTCCGCGAGCGATCCCCCCACCACGCTCCACAGCATCTTGCTGGCGTGCAGCGCCCCCCAGAGCAGCGGGATCAGCGCCACCGCCACCCCCAGCTGCTGCGCGCGGAGGAGGAGGAAGGCGTCGGTGGAGTTCCCCAGCGTGAACAGGACCAGCACCGCCAGGTAGCGCGGGAACACCGGCCCCAGACCGCGCAGCTCCGGCCGCAGCGGCGCCGCGCCGGTGGGGGCGGGAGGACGCGCCGGCTCCCGCACCTTCGCCACGAAGGTCGCCACGGTCACCAACCCGGGGACCACGGCCAGGAGGAACACCATCCGCAGCCGCCCGGGGAGGAGCAGGAGGACGCCCGAGGCCAGCAGCGGCCCGACCACCGCCCCCGCGTGATCCGCCGCGCGGTGGATCCCGAAGGCGGTCCCGCGGCGCTCCGGCTCCACCGAGTCGGCCAGCAGGGCGTCGCGCGGTGCGGTGCGGATCCCCTTCCCCACCCGGTCCGTGAAGCGGATCGCCAGCACCTGCCAGGGCGCCGCCGCCAGCGCGATCAGCGGCCGTCCCGCCGCGGCGATGGCGTACCCCCACCCCGCCAGCGCCTTGCGACGCCCCGTACGGTCCGCGGCCCACCCGCCCAGGAACTTGAGCAGGCTGGAGGCGCTCTCCGCCACCCCCTCGATCACCCCCACGTACGCCGGGCCCGCTCCCAGCACCGTGGTGAGGAAGAGCGGCAGGAGGGGGTAGATCATCTCGCTGGCGCTGTCGTTGAGCAGCGACACCACGCTCAACCAGAGCACGTTGCCGGTCAGCAGGGAGCGGCGGTTCGGTTTTTCCACGTTTCCGTGAGTTTGGGGGACCGCTCCAGAGCCCGCAAACCGCGCGGTCTCTTCCGCGGGGCCGGTGAGCCTCACGATACCACCGTGAGTCTCCCCGCCCGCCGCACGAGCCCCGCCAAACTGCCGCCGGGTCTCGCGCGGCACAAGCTTTTGGGAGAAGCGGGGAAAAGCGGAACGGCCGGATCCTTACTGGACCCGGCCGTTCCGTTGGCGGAAGCTCGCAGGGAGGTGGGGGTTCCTCCGCAGGGGGAGCGTATGTTTGAGGGAGCGCAGCGACCGAGTTACGCACCCCCCGGAGGAGGAGCACCCGCCGACCGACCCAGAAGATGTCAGCCGGGAGAGCCCGGCTCAGCCCTTCTTCTGCGTGTGGGTGGTGGTGGACGAGGTCTTCCGGCTGGCGGTGTGCGCCGGGGCCACCACGGTGCCGGTGTTGGCATCCACCATCACCACGCGCACCCGGTTGCTCCCCGACGGCCGGATGCGGAAGGCGTACACCAGCTTGCCGGCCCGCTTCTCCAGCTTGCTCCCGACCACGGTCCCGTTCGGGTAGCCGGCCAGCGCCGCCTTGCGGGCGTCGTCCATCCCCACCTTGGCCTGCGCGGTGAGCCCGGGGCTCGCCTCCTTCACGGCCACGCGGGTGTGGGTCACCGCCTTCGCCGGAGCCGGGTGGGCCATGTGGGCGGCGGTGGGAGTGGTCTTGGCCGCGGGCTGCTGCGCGGACACGGCACCGGCACTGGCGGCGAGGAAGGCGGTCACCGCGAGGAGAGTACGAGCGTTCATTGGAGCCTCCGGAAGGTGAGGTGTTCCCAGCGCCGCGTGGATGGAGCGGACCGGGCGGAGCACCGGGCGTCGGGCGAAGACCGCCCGGATCACCCGCTCCGTGCACCAAGGATATCCGGCGAAGCTGTCAGGAAGATTACAGCGAGCGAGGAAAGCGGAGGAGAACCCGGGTCCCGCGCCCGGGCTCCGATTCCAGGTCGATCCGGGCCCCGTGCGCGTCCGCGATCCACCGGGCGATGGAAAGTCCCAATCCCGTTCCCATGGCGGGAGCACGGGCGGGATCGGCCCGGTAGAAGCGCTCGAAGACGTGGGGGAGGGCGTCGGGGGGGATCCCGACCCCGGTGTCCTCCACCACCACGCGCGCGGCGTCGTCCTCGGCGAAGACGTCGAGCCGCACCGAGCCGCCGGGCGGCGTGTACTTGACCGCGTTGTCCAGCACGATGCGGAAGAGCTGCCCCAGCAGCACCGGGTCGCCGACGGTGGGGGCCTCCTCGTAGCGGCCGACCTCCAGCCGCACCCCGCGCGAGTCGGCCAGCACCTGCAGGGTGGACACCGCGTCTCCCGCCAGGTCGTCCAGGTAGCAGGGTTCGCGGCGGACCGGCTGCTCCCCCGCGTCGGCGCGGGCCAGGGTGAGCAGGTCGTCCACGATGGCGCCCATCCGCTCCGCCTCCCGAGCCACCCCTCGCAGCGCAGACACGTACTCCTCGGGCGCGCGCTCCCGCTCCAGCGCCACCTCCGAGCGCCCGCGCAGCACCGCCACCGGGGTGCGCAGCTCGTGCGCGGCGTCCGCGATGAAGCGGCGCATCCGCTCCATGCTCCGCTCCACCGGCCGGGTGGAGATCCCCGCCAGCCGGTACCCGCCGATCCCCACCAGCACCAGCGCCAGCGCCGCCGCGCCCTCGAACGCCTCCAGCACCCGCAGCGTCTGCCCCTCCACCCCTTCCAGGTCGGCCACCGCCACCAGCGCGTAGGGGGCTCCGCCCTCGCGGAAGCCCACCGCCCGCAGCCGCCAGCGCTGCCCCGTGTCGGTGGAGAACTCCAGGTCCACCGGCGTCCCCCGCAGCGCCCGGGTCCCCGCCTGCACCACCCGCGGGTGCGCCGCCTCCGGGACGAGCAGGCGCCCCCGTCCGTCCAGCAGGTAGAGCGGGCGCTCGTCGTCCTGCAGCTCACCCACCGCTTCCACCAGCGAGCCGCGCGCCTCCCTCCCCTCCGACTGACGGACACGCGCCTCCCGGAGCACCTCCTGGATCGCCACCCGGAGCGAGCGGTCCAGGTGGTCCGAGAGCTGGCGGGCGATCACCTGGAACAGCCCCACCCCCAGCAGGAGGAGGATCACCAGGAAGGTCCCCACGTACCAGGCCGTGAGGCGCAGACGCAGCAGCCGCAGGCCCCGGTCCCGCGCGAGCGCGCTCACACCCCGAACCGGTAGCCGGCGCCGCGCGCGGTGTGGATCAGCTTCGGCTCGAAGTCGTCGTCCACCTTGCGCCGGAGCCGTCGGATCAGCACCTCCAGCACGTTGGTGAACGGGTCGTGGTTGTCGTCCCACACGTACGCGCTGATCGCGGCCCGGTCCACCACCTTCCCCGCGTTGCGCACGAAAAACTCCAGCAGGGCGAACTCCTTGGCCGTCAGGGAGATCGGATTCCCGCCGCGCCACACCTCGTGGGTGCGCAGGTCCACCTCCAGGTCGGCGATCCGGTGCCGCTCGGGGGCCAGCGCCGGGGGCCGGCGGGTGAGCGCCCGCACCCGAGCCAGCAGCTCGCGGAAGGCGAAGGGCTTGGTCAGGTAGTCGTCCGCCCCCGCCTCCAGCCCCGTCACCCGGTCGTCCACCCCCTCGCGCGCCGTCAGGAGGAGGATGGGCGTGGCGACCCCCTGCGAGCGGAGCCGGGTGCACAGCTCCACCCCGCTCCCGCCCGGGAGCATGATGTCCACCACCATCACGTCGAAGCTCCCCAGCGCCGCGCGCAGCCGCCCCTGCCGGTAGTCGGCCGCCTCCAGTGTCTCGATCCCCTGCTCCCTGAACCCCTGCACCAGGACCTCGCGCAGCGTGGCATCGTCCTCCACCAGCAGGATCCTCACGGCGCCCCTCGCGGATGGCGGGTGGATACACGTCGGCCCCGCACCGCCGGGGAGCGACGGTGCGGGGCCGCGAAAGAGCCGGACCGGCTTACGACGTGTGCTCGGTCAGGGTGGGGAGCGCAGCGGGGGTCTCCACCGCCACCGCCTCCACCACCACCGGCTCGGCCGCCGGCGGGGCGATGGTGTTCAGCGGCTCGGCGCCCACGGGCGGCTGCAGCGCCGCCACCGAGGGCGCGGCCGGAGCCGCCTGCGCCGACCACTGCCCGGCCGGGGCGACGCCCTCCTCGGTGAGCCCGTTCAGGGAGCGGCGGAAGTCGCGGATCCCCTTGCCGAGCGAAGCGCCCAGCTCCGGGAGACGCCGGGGACCGAAGAAGAGCAGCATCACGGCGAAGATCAGGATCGTCTCGCCGAAACCGAGTCCGAAAGGCATGGGGTACTCCTTGGCTACGGGTACAGTGTCGCGATGCGGGAAAGCCCGCCCTCAGGAGCGGGCGGGGACGGCGCTGGCCGTCCTGAGGATCACGGCGGCGAGCGCATCGTAGTCGCCGTCGAAGTGGTGCGCCCCCGGGAAGGGGGCCTCGGTCACGTTGCGGCCGTGCAGCGAGGGGCAGAGGGTGTCCCGCTCCTGCGTCCCGTACACGCACGAAACCGGGATGCGGGTGATGCGCGCGATCTCCGGGATCGTCGGGTAGCGGGTCCCCGCGTCGAAGCCGAACCACCCGCCGGGGCGGAACTTGAACACCGCGTTGTCCGAGAACCCCAGCAGCGAGATCCCCACCACCCGGGCCTGCATCTCCGGCGGGAGGCGGTTGACCAGGAAGGGGAGGACGTCCGCGCCGAACGAGTACCCGATCAGCACCACCCGGTCGCGGTTCCAGACGGTCCCGTACCGCGCCATGATCCGGGCCAGGTCGCGGGAAGCGCCCTCGGGGGTGCGCTCGGTCCAGTAGTAGCGCATGCTGTTCCACCCCACCGTGGGGATCCCCGCCTGCGCCAGCCTCTCGCCGATCACCCGGTCGATGTGGGCCCACCCGCCGTCGCCGGTCAGGAGCACCGCCATCACGTCGCTCCGCCGCGAGCCGGTGGCTGGGACCTCGTCCAGCGGGAGGTCGGCGACGTCGGGGACCGCGGCGCGCACCGGGACGGCGTGCCGGACCGGGGGCCGCTGCGCCCCCGCGTGCCCGGGGACCGCCCCGAGCGCGAGGAGGAAGCCGCCCAGCGCGGCGATCCGGCGCACCCCGTTCCTGCTCATACCGCTCTCCTGGACCCTCCGTGGGGGAAGCTTCGTGTTTCGGGATGCGCTAAGTACCCGGG
>JAFAYN010000500.1 GCA_019240375.1 Gemmatimonadota bacterium | reverse complement strand
GCCTCCTCGCCGCGCCCCTCGCTCACCGCCAGCAGCAGCTTGAGGAGGCGGTCCTGCATCTCCGGCGCGGCGCGCCCCACCATCCCCACGTCGATCAGCCCGATGCGCCGGTCCGGGGTGATGAACACGTTGCCGGGGTGCGGGTCGGCGTGGAAGAAGCCGTCCACCAGGATCTGCTTGAGGTAGGCCCGGAACAGCTCCTCGGCCAGCGCGTTGCCGTCCAGCTCGGTGCGCGCGACGCCGCTCAGCTGCGTGACCTTGCGCCCCGGGACGTACTCCATGGTGAGCACGCGCGAGGTGGTGTAGTCGGCCACCGGGCCGGGGATGACGATGCTCGGGAACCCGTCCAGGTTGTCGCGCAGGGTGCGCAGGTTCTGCGCTTCGGCGCGGTAGTCCAGCTCGGAGATCAGCGTCCTGCGGAACTCGATCAGCACCCCCTCGGCGCCGTACTTCCGCCCGGCCTCGGTGTGCCGGTCCAGGAACTCGGCGATGTCGCCAAGCGCGTCCAGGTCCTCCACGATCTGCTCGCGGATCCCGGGGCGCTGCACCTTGACGGCCACCTCCTGCCCGTCGCGGAGGGTGGCGCGGTGCACCTGCCCCAGCGAGGCGGCGGCCAGTGGCTCGGGGTCGAAGCTGGCGAAGGCCTTGGAGATCCTCACCCCCAGCTCGGAGGTGACGATCCGCTCCACCTCCTCGAACGGAAAGGGGGCGACGTCGTCCTGCAGGCGGGAAAGGGCTTCCACGTACTGCGGGGGGAGGAGGTCGGCCCGGGTGGACAGGAGCTGCCCCAGCTTGATGTAGGTGGGGCCCAGCCGCTCCAGGTCGCGGGCCAGCTCCTCGGGGGCGGAGGCGTGCTCCGGGGCCAGCGCCGCCGGCTCGTCGCCCAGCGCCTCGTCCAGCCCGGCGTCGCGGACCAGGTCCGCGCGCCCGTATTTGACCAGCAGCCTTCCCAGCTCCACGTAGCGCTTCAGGTGCTCGGGCCTGAGCGAGATCGCCATGCTCCATCCTGTCGAAGGTTTGTGCATGGGGCTCCGCGGGGCCCCGCGCCCTCAACGCAGAAAGCATGCGCGGCGGGGAACACGGCCGTTTACGCGTCCCGGGCCTGGGGATCGCAGGGCGGGGCCAGGGGGAGGGTGAAGACGAAGGTGGTCCCCTCCCCCACGGTGCTCTCCACCCGGATGCTCCCTCCGTGCGCCTCCACGATCCCCCGGGCGATGGGGAGCCCCAGCCCCGTTCCCTCGCGCGCGGTCTGCTTGGCTTGCCAGAAGCGGTCGAAGATGCGCGGGAGGTCGGCCCGGGGGATTCCCGGCCCGGTGTCGGCCACGGAAAAGCAGACGGCGCCGTCCGCCCGCCACGCCCGGATCCCGATCCGCCCCCCGGCCGGGGTGAACTTGGCGGCGTTCCCCACCAGGTTGGTGAAGACCTGGAGGATCCGCTCCGGGTCGATGCACACGGACGCCGGCGTGTCCTCGGTCCGCACCTCCAGCTCCAGCGAGCGCTCCGCGGCCAGCGGCTCGAAGATCTCGCGCACCTCGCGGAGGAGGTCGGGGACCTCCACGGACGAGGGGTACAGGACCAGGCGCCCCGACTCCAGCCGGGTGACGTCGAGCAGGTCGCCGATCAGCCGGTTCATCCGCTCGGTGGCGCGCTTGATGATCCCGAGCTGCTTGCGCTGGATGCTCTCGCCCCCGTCCTCCAGCAGGTCGAGGAGGAGCGACGACGACATGAAGGCGGTGTGCACCGGGTTGCGCAGGTCGTGCGAGACGATGCCCAGCACTTCGTCGCGCTGGCGGATGGCCTGCTGCGCCCTCGTATACAGGCGGGCGTTGTCCACCGCGAGCGCCGCCCTCCCCGCCAGCTCCTCCACCAGCGCCAGGGTGTCGGCATCGTACACCCGCGCGGCGTCGGTGGACACCAGCTGGATGCTCCCCAGCGTCCGCCCGCGCACCGTCAGCGGGGCGACCACCCCGGAGCGCGGGTCGATCTTCTGCATCAGCTCCCGGTGCTCGGGCGAGGTGGCGGTGACGTCCCGCGCCGCGCCGCTCCACTCCGGGATCACCTCCGTCGCCCCGGTGCGGATGGCGCGGACCACCGGGTGGTCGACCGCCTGCATGCTGGGGGCGTGGCGCTCGGCCTCGCGCGCCAGCTCGGCCCTGGCGGGGTCGGCGTGCCGGGAGGCGATGCGGCGGATCTCCCCGCCCTCTTCCAGCACGTCGATGACGCACAGGTCGGCGAGCCGGGGAACCGCCAGCTCCGCGACCCTGCGGAGCGTGGTCTCGTAGTCGAGCGAGGAGGCGAGCGCCCGCCCCGCGTCGGACAGGAAGCGCTGCACCGCTTCGGCCTGGCGGACGTCGTGAATGTCGGCCGCGGAGCCGATCCACCCCTCCACCTCCCCTGCCGGGCCCCGGAGCGGGACCACCCGCCCCCGGTGCCAGCGGAAGCCGCCGTCGCGCCCCTCCAGCCGGAACTCCACCCCGTACGGCTCCCCCGCCACGATGGCCCGCTCCCGCACCCGTCGCAGCTCCGGGAGGTCGTCCGGGTGGAGGGCCGCCATCCACCCCACCCCCTCCGACTCGGCCCGGCTCCGCCCCGTGTACTCGTACCACCGCTGGTTGAAGTAGGCCACCCGTCCCGACGGCCCGTTCGTCCACACCACCATGGGCGCCGACTCCAGCACGGTGCGGGTGCGGCTCTCGCTCTCGCGCCGCGCCCCCTCGGCCCGCTGCCGCTCCGCCTCGGCCTCGGTACGCCGCGTGATGTCGACGAAGGTGACCACCGCGCCCACCACGCCACCGTCCCGGAACACCGGGGCGGCGGCGTACTCGGCCACGAACGAGGTGCCGTCGCTGCGCCAGAGCAGCTCCCCCTCCAGCCGCACCGTCGTCCCGCGGCGATAGGCGTCCGCGATCGGGCACTCCTCCTCGGGGTAGGGCGTCCCGTCGGCGCGCGTGTGGTGGATGAGCCGGTGCATGTTCTCCCCCATGACCCGCTCCGGGGCGTACCCCAGCAGCTCCGCTCCGGCCCGGTTGAGGAAGGTGCAGCACCCCCGCTCGTCCATCCCGTAGATCCCCTCGCTGGTGGACTCCAGCAGCGCCAGCTTCTCCTCGCGCTCCCGCTCCGTCTCGCGCACCAGCGTCCGCAGCTCGATCTCGCGCATGGCGGACGCCGCCAGCTCGGTGAGGACCTCCACCTCGGTGGGGGTCCACTCGCGCGGGTGGGAGTCGATGGCGCAGAAGGAGCCGATGGTGTACCCGTCGGAGGTGACCAGGGGGATCCCCACGTACGCCCGCACCCCCAGCGTCCGCACGGTGGGGACCTGGCGGTACACCGGGTCGGCCAGGGTGTCGGGGATGACCAGCGGCTCCCCCGAGTCGATGACGTAGTGGCAGAAGGTGAGGCCCGACAGCTCGCGCGTGGACGCCAGCGGCTCGCCGAAGCCGAAGCAGCTCTTGTAGAAGTCGCGCTCCTCGTCCACCAGCGACAGGAAGGTCGACGGCGCGCCGATCAGCCGGGCGGCGATGCGGGTCAGCCGGTCGAACGACTCCTCGGCGGGGGTGTCCAGGAGCAGCGTCCGGCGCAGGGCGGCGAGTCGTCCGGGATCGGAAAGCGGGGAAGAAGCGGGATTCACGACCGGGACGGGTGACGGGTTCACGGAGCGCGCTGGAGCACGGCGGCCGGGGCACACCGGAGTAACACGAAGTGTGCCACCCCTACCCGGAAAGGGGGAAAAAGATCGGGCGGCCCCGCCGGGAGCCGCCCGTTCCCCTCTACGCGCCTCCTCGGGACCGCCTACGCGGCGTCGGCGCAGGCGGTGCGCCGGATCTCCTCCATCACCTGCCGGGGGCCGCACGGCTTGAGCAGTACGCGCGTGCCGCACTCCAGCAGCCGGTCGCGCCACTCGTCCGCCACCAGGTGGGCGGTGAGCACGATCACGGGGATCCCCACCGTTTCCGGGAAGCTTCGCAGGCGCTCCGGCAGGAGCGCTCCGTCCGTGCTCCAGGGGAAGAGCTCGGTGAGGACCAGGTCGGGGTGCTGCTGGCGGGCCAGGCGCAGCCCTTCTTCTTCGTCCGGGGCCTGGAGCACGCGGTAGCCGTAGTGCGCCAGGAAGGTGGCGTACACGATCCGGCAGTCCGCATGAGGATCCACGAGGAGCACGCTGCAGGGAGACATGGGGGTACTGCGGGAAAGCTGGGTGGGTGGCGGACCGGCGGGATTCGGGGGTCCGGCGCAAGGGTCCGCGCGAGGGGGTGGCCAGGTGCGTCTATGTGTAGCACGACGGAATCGATAAAGCAAGCCTTTTGTTTTCTTCCGCAAACCAGAGCGTGTTTTATGCTATACCCTTAGGACGATCCTGGTGGAAGCAATTCTTTCTTTTCTCCCGATCTGTTCCGGCGCCCCGGCCGGACGCGCCCCCGGGCTCCCCGATCGGCCTCCGAGGCGGCGACCGGGGGCGCCGCGGACCTCCCCCGCGCACCCGCGTGGGATTGACACTGCGGGCCGTTTCCCGCACGCTTCAGGACAGGATCGGTTCGGCCCGGTGGGGCGCGGGCCCCGTCGTCACCGGTCCCGCCGCGCGGGACGTGTCCCCGGAGGGATGCGTCCCGCGCGACGCAGCAGATCGCGGCCAACTTCTCCCGTTCGCACCTCCCGGCATGACCGAGCACACCGAGCACGTGGCAGACACGGACGGGTCGATCGACGACGTCTACCCCCTCACGCCGATGCAGGAGGGGATCCTCTTCCACGTCCTGTACGCACCCGGCTCCCAGGGCTACCTCAGCCAGTACGTCTTCTCGC
>JAFAYN010000485.1 GCA_019240375.1 Gemmatimonadota bacterium | reverse complement strand
GTGCTGCAGGTGGAGTACGACCGGGGGCGCTTCGCTCCCGCCGCGGTGGAGCGGCTGGTGGGGCACCTGGCGGCGGCGCTGGAAGGGATGGCGGAGGACCCGGAGCGGCGGCTGGGCGAGGTCTCGCTCCTCCGCGAGGGCGAGAGGGCGCGGCTGCTGGAAGCCGGGAGCGCGGCCCCGGCGGGGCCGTCGCGGTGCGTGCACGAGCTGTTCGCCGAGCAGGCCGCCCGCACCCCCGACGAGGCCGCTGTGGTCTCCGGCGACCGGGTGCTGACGTACGCGGAACTCGACCGCGGCGCCAACCGGCTCGCCCACCACCTCCGCCGGCGCGGCGCGGGGCCCGACGTACGGGTGGGGATCTGCGTGCGGGGCACCCCGGATCTGGTGGTGGGGATCCTGGGGATCCTCAGGGCGGGCGCCGCCTACCTCCCGCTGGACCCGGAGCACCCGGCCGAGCGCCTGGCGTACCTGCTCGCCGACGCCGCCGTCCCGCTCCTCCTGACGCAGGAGGGGCTCCTGGACCGCTTCCCCGGACACGCGGTTGGGGTGGTCTGCCTGGACCGGGACCGGGCGGAGATCGATCGGGAGAGCGCGGAGGCGCCGGCCACCGGGGTCACGCCGGAGCACCTGTGCTACGTGACCTACACCTCGGGCTCCACCGGGCGTGCCAAGGGGGTGATGGTCCCGCACCGGGCCGTCGTGCGCCTGGTGCGCGGGGCCGACTACGTCCAGCTCGGCCCGGGGAGCCGCGTGGGGCAGGTCGCCAACCCCGCCTTCGACGCCGTCACCTGGGAGGTCTGGGGCCCGCTGCTCAACGGCGGGAGCGTGGTGGGGGTGGGGCGCGAAACCTCGCTCGACCCGCGGCTCCTGGCGGAGGCCGTGCGCCGGGAGCGGATCACGGCGCTCTTCCTGACCACCGCTCTCTTCAACCAGGTGGCGCGCGAAGCGCCCGCCGCCTTCGCCACGCTGGAGCACCTCCTCTTCGGCGGCGAGGCGGTGGACCCGGGCGCGGTGCTCGCCTGCCGGGAGTCTGGACCCCCGGGACGGCTGCTGCACGTGTACGGGCCCACCGAGAACACCACCTTCAGCACCTGGTACCTCGTCGGGGAGGTGGCGCGGGGCGCCGCGACCATCCCGATCGGCCGGGCGGTCGCCGGGAGCACGGTCCACGTGCTGGACCGCTGGATGGAGCCGCTCCCGGCGGGGGTCCCCGGGGAGCTCTGCGTCGGCGGGGCCGGTCTCGCGCGTGGGTACCTGAGCCGTCCGGAGCTGACGGCGGAGAAGTTCGTTCCTGACCCGTTCTCGGGGGAGCCGGGCGCGCGCCTCTACCGGACCGGTGACCGGGTGCGGCGCGGTCCGGACGGGACGCTGGAGTTCATCGGGCGGACGGACGCGCAGGTCAAGATCCGCGGCTTCCGCATCGAGCCCGGCGAGGTAGAAGCCGCCCTCCTGCGGCTCGACACCGTGCGTGAGGCCGTGGTCGTGGTGCGGGAGGACGCTCCGGGAGACCGGCGGCTGGTCGCCTACCTGACGGTTCCCGCAGGGATGGATGCGTCCTCCCCGGCCGGGCTGCGCGCGGCGCTGAAGCGGAGCCTCCCCGAGTACATGGTCCCCACCGCCTTCGTGACGCTGAAGTCGCTCCCCCTGACCGCGAACGGCAAGGTGGACCGCGCGTCGCTCCCTGCGCCGGAAGCGGCGGGGAGCGACGCCGCCGGGCCCGACACGCCGCGCACCCCGGTGGAGGAGATCCTGTGCGGGATCTGGGCGGAAGTCCTCCACCGCCCCCGGGTGGGGGTGGAGGAAAGCTTCTTCGACCTGGGCGGACACTCGCTCCTGGCGACGCAGGTGGTGTCGCGGGCGCGGCGCGCCTTCGAGGTGGAGCTGCCGCTGCGGGACCTGTTCGAGGCGCCCACGGTGGCCGCGCTCGCCGGGCGGATCGAGGCGCTGCGCCGGGCGGGAGCCGGCGGGACCGCTCCCGCCCTCGCACGCGTTCCCCGGGATCGTCCGCTCCCGCTCTCCTTCGCCCAGCAGCGGCTCTGGCTGGTGGACCGGATGGAGCCGGGGAGCAGCGCCTACAACATGCCCTTCCCGCTCCGGCTGCGCGGGGCGCTGGACGCGCGGGCGCTGCGCGGGAGCCTGACTGCCCTGGTCCGGCGCCACGAGGCGCTGCGCACCGTCTTCCGCGAGCACGCGGGCGAGGCGGTGCAGGTCGTCCTCCCGCCGGCTCCCGTCCCCCTCCCGGTGGTGGACCTCCGCGGCTCCGCCGACCCGGAGCGGGAAGCGGAGCGGCTGGCCGGCGAGGAGTCGCTGCGCCCCTTCGACCTCGCCGCCGGCCCGCTCCTGCGCTGCCTGCTGCTGCGGCTGGGGGAGGAGGACCACGTCCTGTGCTTCACCCTGCACCACGTCGTGGGGGACGGGTGGAGCATGGGCGTGCTGACCCGCGAGGTCGCGGAGCTGTACGCCGCCCTCGCCGCCGGCGGGGAGCCCGCGCTCCCGGAATTGCCGGTACAGTACGCCGACTACGCGGTCTGGCAGCGGGAGTACCTGTCGGGCGAGGTGCTGGAGGCGCAGCTCGGCTGGTGGAGGGAGAGGCTGGCCGGCGCGCCGCCGGTGCTGGAGCTCCCCACCGACCGTCCGCGCACCGCGGGGCGGGACGCCCGCGCCGGGAGGTACTCCTTCACCCTCCCGGCGGAGCTGTCGGGGCGGCTGAGGACGCTCTCGCACCGGGAGGGAACGACGCTCTTCATGACGGTGCTCTGCGCCTGGCAGGCGCTCCTGGCGCGCTGCGCCGGGACCGACGAGGTGGTGGTCGGGAGCCCGGTGGCGGGACGGACACGGGAGGAGGTAGAGGGGGTGATCGGCTTCTTCGTGAACATGCTGGCGCTGCGCGGGGGAACGCCGGAGGGGGCGAGCTGGCGCGAGGCGCTGCGGCGGGTGCGGGAAAGCGCGCTGGGAGCGTACGCGCACCAGGACCTCCCCTTCGAGCGGCTGGTGGAGGAGCTGGCGCCCGAGCGCGCCCTCACCCACTCTCCCGTCTTCCAGGTCAGCTTCGCCCTGGAGCGCGCCGGGGCCGACGGCGGGAGCCCGGCGCTCGGAGCGGTGGCGACGGCCCCGTTCGCGGTGGGCGAGGGCGCGGCCAAGTTCGACCTGGAGCTGGCGCTGGTGGACGGCGGCGAGGCGCTGTCGGGAACGCTCATCTACCGCGGGGCGCTGTTCGACGCGGGGACGGCGGAGCGGCTGGCCGGCTACCTGGAAGGGATGCTGGAGGCGATGGCCGCGGACCCGGAGCGCCGCCCCCACGAGGCGCCACTGCTGCGCGGGGCGGAGCGGACGCGGGTGCTGGAAGGGTGGAACGCCCCCGTGGCGGAGGCGCCGCGGCGCTGCGTGCACGAGCTGTTCGCCGAGCAGGCGGCCCGTACCCCGGACGCCGTCGCCCTGACCTTCCAGGGTCGCGGCACCACCTACGCGGAGCTGGATAGGAAAGCCAACCAGCTCGCCCACCACCTCCGCCGGCTGGGAGTGGGACCGGACGCGCGGGTGGGGATCTGCGTAGAGCGCTCCCCGGAGCTGGTGATCGGGATCCTGGGGATCCTCAAGGCGGGCGGTGCCTACGTCCCCCTCGACCCCGAGTACCCCGCCGAGCGCCTGGCGTACATGCTGGCCGATGCCGCCGTCGCGGTTCTGCTCACGCAGGACAGCCTG
>JAFAYN010000332.1 GCA_019240375.1 Gemmatimonadota bacterium | reverse complement strand
GAAGTGGACGTGTTGGGGGGTGGCGCTCTTTCCCGCCTCGGTGCTGTACTCCGCGATCACCGTCCGCGAGGCGTGGATCGTCCTGTGCCTCGTGTACGGGGCGCTCTGCGCCGTCCGCTGGCACCGGGGGCGGGGGTGGGGGTGGTTCGCGGCGGCGACGGCGGTGTTCCTTTTCGGGAGCGGGCTCAACTCGGGGCTCCTCGCCGCCGCCGCGGTGGTCTCGCTGGAGGCGCTGGTGTACGGCGCCCGCGCCCTCCCGGTGGGGCGGGCGGCCCGCGCGGCGCTCCTCGCCGCCGGGGCCTTCCTGATCGCCCTGGCCGCGGCCAACCTGGCGTACCGATGGGGCGGCGAGAACCTGATCTGGCTGGTCCGGCCCGCGGCGTTCGACCACTCGCAGCACGCCTTCTCCGCCGGGCGCACCGCGTACCTGGGGGAACTGCACGTGCGCAGCGTGTGGGACCTGTTCTGGCAGACTCCCGTGCGGTGCGTGGTCTTCCTGTTCGGCTTCCCCTGGCGCGGCTTCAGGGCGGGGGACTCGCTCGCCGTGCTGGACGCGCTGTGCTACCTGGCGCTGGCGGTGCTGGTCGTGCGCCGTGCCGGGGTGCTCCTGCGCGACCGGGCCGCGCGGGGGGTGCTCGGGATCGCCGTGGCGGTGACGCTCCTGATCGCCACCTTCACCGGCAACTACGGCACCGCGTTCCGGCACCGGGCCAAGGTGGCGCCGCTGCTGATCGCGCTCGCCGCCGCGGGGTCGCTCCCCGCCGGCCGTCGGCGGATCGAGGAAAGGTAGATGTGCGGGATCGCCGGCGCGCTGGCGTTCGAGCGCGGCGACTTCCGAGTCACCGCGCCGTACCTGGACCGGATGCGCGACGCCATGGCGCACCGCGGACCGGACGGGGCGGGGACGTGGGTGGCGGACGACGGGCGGGTGGGGCTGGGGCACCGCCGGCTCGCCATCATCGACCTGTCCGACGCCGCGGCCCAGCCGATGAGCAACGAGGACGGGACGCTCCGGCTCTCGTTCAACGGCGAGATCTACAACCACGTCGAGATCCGCGCCGAGCTGGAGCGGACCGGGCGCCACCGCTGGAAGACCGACCACTCGGACACCGAGGTGATCCTCCACGCCTTCGAGGAGTGGGGGATCGACTGCCTGCACCGCTTCCGCGGGATGTTCGCCTTCGCGCTGTGGGACGGGCGCGCGCGGGAGCTGTGGCTGGTGCGCGACCGGATCGGGGTCAAGCCGCTGTACTACTCCATCCACCACGGGCGCGTCGCTTTCGCCTCCGAGATCAAGGCGCTCCTCGCCGACCCGGAGCAGCCGCGCGCCGTGGACGAGGAGGCGTTCTACCACTACCTCTCCTTCCTGGCCACGCCCGCGCCGCGGACCCTGTTCGCGGGGATCCGCAAGCTCCCGGGCGGGTGCTGGCTGCGGGTGCGGGAGAGCGGCGAGGTGCAGGAGCGGCGCTGGTACGAGCTGTGGGACCACGTGACGCCGCTGACCGGCGTGTTGGACGAGGAGATCGCTGGGCGCGTGCTGGACGAGCTGCGCACGGCGGTGCGCCTCCGCGGGGTGAGCGACGTGCCGGTGGGCGTCTTCCTTTCCGGGGGGATCGACTCCAGCACCAACGCCGCGCTCTTTTCGGAGGAGCGGGCGGAGCCGGTCCGCACCTTTTCCATCGGCTACCGGGGGGAGTACCCCAGCTCCCCGAGCGAACTGGGATTCGCGCGGCGCATGGCGGCGGAGGTGGGGGCGGAGCACCACGAGCGGCTGCTCTCGGCGGACGACCTGCTCCGCTTCCTGCCCCGGATGGTCCGGCTCCAGGACGAGCCGATCGCCGATCCGGTGTGCTTCCCGGTCTACTACGTCTCGGAGCTGGCGCGCCGGCACGGGGTGACCGTGTGCCAGGTGGGGGAGGGGGCCGACGAGCTGTTCTGGGGCTACCCGCACTGGAAGCGGATGCTCCGCCTGCAGCGGCTGGACGGCCTTCCCGTCCCCCGCGCGGCCAAGCGGCTGGGGCTGCTCGGGCTGCGCATGGCGGGGCGGGAGGCGTCCACCGCGTACGAGCTGCTGCGCCGGGGGAGCGCGGGGGAGCCGGTGTTCTGGGGCGGGGCGGAGGCGTTCACCGAGGCGGGGAAGCGCCGCCTGCTGTCGCCCCGGCTGCGGCGCGAGCTGGGCGGCCTTTCCTCGTGGGACGCGCTCCGCCCGATCCGCGAGCGCTTCGAGCGCGGCGCCTGGGAACACTCGCACCTGGCCTGGATGAGCTACCTGGACCTCAACCTCCGCCTCCCCGAGCTGCTCCTGATGCGCGTGGACAAGATGAGCATGGGGGTGGGGGTGGAGGGGCGCGTCCCCTTCCTCGACCACAAGCTCGTCGAGCTGGCGATGGGGATCCCCGAGGCGGCGAAGACCCGCGGCGGGACGCTCAAGCACGTGCTCAAGCGGGCGGTGCGCGGGGTGATCCCCGACGAGGTGATCGACCGTCCCAAGCAGGGGTTCGGCGTCCCGGTGAACGAGTGGTTCCGCGGCCGGCTGGGCGCGGAGGCGCGGCGCGAGCTGGATGACTTCTGCGCGCGGACCGACTTCCTCGACCCGGCGGAGGTGCGGCGGACGCTGGACTCCGGGAACGCCGCCGGCGCCTGGTACCTGCTCAACTTCGCGCTCTGGTGGAAGGAGTACCTGTCGTGAGCGCGGAGGTGGAGCTGCCGGGCGGCCCGCCTCCGTCGCCGTACCGGGAAGCGGTACGGCGCCTCCGCGCGTCGTCCTTCTCCCGGCACGTGGCGGAAACCTTCGGTGCGAGGATCGCGGTGTTGGGGCTGGGGGTCGTGTCCACCCTGCTCGTCACCCGCATCCTGGGCCCGGCAGGGCGCGGCGAGTACGCGGTCGCCACCGCGCTGACCGGGACGGGGGTGCAGCTCGGGAACCTGGGGCTACACGCCTCCAACACCTACAACGCCGGGCGCGACCGGCGGCTGGTTCCGGCGCTCTACTCCAACAGCCTCCGCGCCTCCTTCGGCGCGTGCGGGGTGGGGACCGCCGCCGCCCTGCTCCTCTTCCTCCTGCGCCCGGAGCTGGCGCCGGTGCGCGGATGGGCGATGGTGCTGGCGCTGGCCGCGATCCCCTTCTCGCTCGCGTACCTCCTCCTCCGCAGCCTCCAGCTCGGCGTGCACGAGGTGCGGGAGTACAACCGGATCGACGTGGGGACCTCGGTCCTGGGGGTGGCCCTGATCGGAGCGGTGATCGCGGCTCGCTCCGTCGGCGTGGAGTCGCTCCTGGCGTGCGCCCTGGTCGTGGCGGCGGCGAGCTTCGCCTGGACGGCGGCGAGCCTGCGCGGGTACGTGGCCGGAAAGGCGGCCCCCTCGATGGCGCTCTTCCGCACCACCCTCCGCTACGGGACCAAGGCGTACCTGGCCGCCCTGTTCGCCTACCTGGCGCAGCGGGTGGACATCCTCTTCCTCACCCGCATCGCGGGCTCCGAGCAGACCGGCTACTATGCGGCCGCGACCTCGATCGCCACGGTGGCCACGCTCTTCCCCATCGTGGCGGGGACGATCCTCTTTCCCCGTCTCTCCTCCATGACCGACCCGGCGGAGCGATGGCGCCTCACCCGCCGCGTGCTGGCGGTGGTCTCCGCGGGAATGGTGGGGGTGTGCGCCCTGGGAGTGCTCCTCGCCCCGGTCGCGGTCCGCCTCCTCCTGGGGGTGGTCTTCCTTCCCGCCGTGGAGCCGCTCCGCTGGCTCATGCCCGGGGTCCTGCTCCGCTCGGCCAACTCCATCCTGATGAACCATTTCGCGGCGGGCGGGATGCCCCGGATCACGGTGTATTCGCCCGCCGCCGCGCTGGCCGTGAACGTGGCGCTGAACCTCCTCCTGATCCCCCGCCTCGGGACCGTGGGCGCCGCGGTCGCCTCGTTCGCGGGCTCGGCGGCGCTGCTGGCGGCGAGCCTGGTGTACCTGGCGGCGAACCCGGCCCGGAGGGGAGCGTGACCCCGGTCCCCTTCCGCGAGTTCGACCGGGTGTACCGCGAGGCGCTGGCGGGCGTCTGGAAGCACTGGAGCCCCGACATGCAGCGGGAGATAGCCGCCCACCACCACGGGTGGAGCCCGGGGCGCTTCGACTTCCGCGTCTACCTGGAAGCCTCGTCGGTCCGCTTCCACCGCGCCTATCGCGCGCTGGCGCCGGCGGAGGGGGCCTCGGTGTGCGACGTGGGTGGCTTCTGGGGGGTGTTCCCGCTGGTGCTCCGGGCGCTCGGCCACCGCGCGGTGATGACGGAGGCGCTGCGCTACTACAGCGGTGCCTTCCGCGGGCTCTTCGACCACCTGGCGCGGGAAGGGGTGGAGATCGTGGACCACGATCCCTTCGAGCCCGGCCGGCCGCTCCCGGAGCGCTACGACGCCGTGACGGTGATGGCGGTGCTGGAGCACTACCCGCACTCGCTGCGCCCCTTCATGGCGAACGTGGTGGCGGGGGTCCGTCCGGGGGGGAGGATCTTCCTGGAGG
>JAFAYN010000217.1 GCA_019240375.1 Gemmatimonadota bacterium | reverse complement strand
GCTCGCGCCGCTCCCTCTTCGCCATCCCCGCGTAGACCAGCGGGAGCTCCACGTTCTCCAGCGCGCTGCTGCGCGGGAGGAGGTTGAAGGTCTGGAAGACGAAGCCGATCTCCTGGTTGCGGATCCGCGCCAGCTCGTCGTCCGAGAGGCCGGCCACCGCGTGTCCGTTCAGCCAGTACTCCCCGGCCGAGGGAGTGTCGAGGCAGCCGATCAGGTTCATGAAGGTGGACTTGCCGGAGCCCGAGGGCCCCATCACCGCGACGTACTCGTTGCGGCCGATCCGCAGGTCCACCCCGCGCAGCGCCTGCACCGTCTCGGAGCCCATCCGGTACTCCTTGCGGAGCCCCTGCACGTGGATCACCGGCGCGGGGGCGATCACAGCTCTCTCCCGGCCAGGGCCTCCAGCTGCGCGCGGGCGAGCTGGTAGTCGTAGCGTGCGGCGACCAGGTTGTTCTCCGCCTCCACCACCGCGCCTTGCGAGCTGAGCAGGTCGAGGATGGTGGACGCCCCCAGCCGGTAGCGCTCCTGCTGCACCCGCAGGTCTTCCCGCGAGGTCTGCAGCGCCTGCTCGGCCAGCCTGATCTTCTCTTCCGAGAGGTGGAGCTGCCCCAGGGCGCTCCCCGCCTGCGAGCGGACCTGCCGCGCCGCGTCGGCAAGCTGGGCCTCGGCGGTGACCTGCTGCGCCTGCGCCCGCACCGAGGTTTCCTCGCGCTGGAAGCCGTTGAAGACCGGGTACGAGATCCCCAGCCCCAGCGACCAGCTCCCGCGGCTGTCCGAGAACGCCGGGTCCTGGTTGGCCCAGTTGTAGCCCGTCGTCAGCCGCAGCGACGGCAGGTACTGGCTGCGGGCCGCTGCGGTCCCGGCCTCGGCCGCACGGGAGGCGGCCTGCGCCGCCTGGATGGCGGGCGCCTGCGAAACCAGCGACGCGATCAGCTGCTCGTCGGTCATCGCCAGCGGCTTCGGCGACACGTCGCCGGCGCGTTGCGCGCCCACCGGGCCGTCCGCTCCCACCAGCCGCCCCAGCGCCAGCCGGGCGGCGTCGCGCTGCGTCTGCGCTTCCAGAAGGGCGCTCTGCGCGGTGTTCAATTCCAGCTGCGCCCGCAGCACGTCGGAGCGGGTGGCGGAGCCCACGGTGAGCCGCTTCTGCGCCGCGTCCACCCCCTCCTGGGCGCGCTGGATCCGCGACTGCGCCACCCCGATCAGGTCTTCGGCCCGGAGCACGGCGTAGAACGACTGCTCCACGCTCAGCGACACGCCGGCGCGCTGCGCCACCACGTCGGCCTGGGCGGCCTGGGTCTGCGCCTTCGCCTGGGTGCGCTCGGCGCCGCGGCCCGGGTCGTACACGTCCCACGCCGCCGAAAGGCCGGCGCTGTACGAGTCGCTGGTCCCCGTGGAGATGCTCCCCACCTGCGAGCCGAACTGGTTGCTCCCCGCCAGCGAGGTCCCGGCGTTGACCGACAGGCTCGGCAGGTACGCTCCGAACGCGGTCCGCTCGGCCGCCCTGGAGGTGCTCACCGTCCCGGCGGCCTGGACCACCTGCGGGTTGTGCTGGAACGCCAGCGCGGTGGCCTGCTCCAGTGTGACCGTCGCGGGGGGCTCGGCCTGCTGCGCGGCGGCCCCGAACGGCGCGAACGCCAGCTCCAGGATCCCCACCGCCACCGGCACCACGCGGCGCCACGCGCCTGGTTGCACGAGTATGTCGATCATCTTTTCTTCCTCGCTTCTATATATTATGTCCTTAACAGATCTGCAAACATTCACCAGGATCCATCCGGAACTCTACTCGGTCCGGCCGGGCGGGCTCGCGATGCGAGCCTTCGCCCTTTACTGCTCCGCTAGTGTCCTTCCGGCGGCGGAGGCGGACCTCCGGGTCCTCCTTCCGGGCCGCCGGGACCTCCCGGCCACCCGGATCCGCCGCCCCGTCCCCGCCGCTCCGCCCTGTGCTCGTCGCGGATCCGCTTGAACTCCGCGCGCTGCTGGGGCGTCAGGACCGCGTCGATCGCGGTCGTGGTGGAGTCGAAGCGGGCACGGAGCCGCGGCCTCATCTCCCGGAACATGGCGTCCGCCTCGGCCCGGCTGCGCGTCACGATCTTCTGGATCGAGTCGCTCTGCGACGGGGTGAGGTGGAGCCTCTTCGCCAGCTCCCCCTGCGCCGCGAAGATCTCCGGGCGGCCGGGCCCCCCGCGCCCCGGGCCTCCCCCGGGCCTCCCCCGGGCGTGCTCGGCGGCGGCGCCCACCAGCGTCCCGGCGATGAAGACCACCACCAGGCTCAGCAGCGCGAAGAGCCGGGCCCTGCGCGTCCGATCCCCTTCCGGGCTCATTGTCCGTCTCCTTCCAGCGCGGTCACCATGTCCTCCAGCGAAGGGGCCTGTCCCGCGTCCATCCAGGTCGCTACCGGCACCGGGTAGAGCGCGTCGGCGAGCCCCGCTGTGGTGGCGGTGGAAGCGGTCGCGGTGGTCTGCTGCTCCGTGAGCAGGAAGGTACCCGCCGCGGCCGCCAGCAGCGCCGCCGTCGACACGGCCGGGCGCATCCAGTCCGAGAGGAGCATCAGCATTCCCGGAGCCGGCATCCTGCTCCGGCGCGCCAGCTCGGGCTGTGCCGCCCGGGTGATGGCTCCCACCATGCTCTCCCACCGGACGGCGTCGCGGCCGGGGTCGAGCGGGGCGAGGTCGCGGAAATCGTCCTCGATGTTCACGGTTCCTCCTTGTGTCTTTCCGACAGGCGCTCCCGCAGGGCGCGTCGCGCGTTGAACAGGTGCACCCGTGCGGATCCCTCGGTGATTCCCAGCTTCGCCGCCAGCTCCCTGTGGCTCCACCCCTCGAAGTCGTACAGGAGGATCACCTCCCGCTGCAATTCCGTCAGGTGCTGGAGCGCTTCCTCCAGGTCTTCCCGCAGCTCCGCGTTCTCGGCGTCCCACTCCGGGTCTTCCCGGCCCGACGCCTCGGTCGCCGCGTCCAGCGGGAGCGCGTCCCGCACCGTCCGGTACCGCCGGTAGTCGTGCGCCCGGTTCCGTACGATCGACATCAGCCAGGAGCCGAACTGGTCGGGCTTGCGGCAGTCCTCGATCCGCTTCAGCGCGGTGATGAACGCGTCCTGGCAGACATCCTCGGCGTCGGCCCGCTCCCCCAGCTGGGCGAGCGCGACCGCGTACGCCGATTTCAGGTGCCGCCGCACCAGCGTTTCGAACGCCCCGGCGTCGCCCTGCCGGGCACGCCCCACGAGTACCGCGTCGCTGTCGATTTCTGCCATGTCCGTTCGTCAGACGGATTGCCCGTCTCCGGCGTTAGCGGAGGGGACGGAGGTTCCATCCGTCGGGGTCCACGGACGGGGACCCATGCAAGAGACGTGAGCGGCGATCCGGCACGGTGTCCTTCCGGGCGGGAGCTTCCGCGTGGAAGCTCCGCCGGACCGGTCTTCCGAGAGGCTCAGCGGCTGCCGTCCGGGCGCTGTCCCCAGCCGCCCTGCACACGTCCGCCCGGCCTGCGCTGCGGCATCAGGCTCTGCGCGAGCTGCTGCTGCTCGGGCGTCAGCACCGCCTTCGCCTTTTCCATCGCCGCCTGGTTGTTGGAGCGCATCTTCTCCATCAGCGGGCGGAGCTGCTCGAAGCGCTCACGCATCGCTTCGCGGTCGGCGTCCGACATGTCCTCGCGGCGTTGCCCTCCCTCGGGGCGGAGCTGCTGGAGCTGCTGGGTGTAGGGCTGGTTCTGCTGCTGCAGGTCGCGGTCGATCGCCTCCAGGCGGGTCACCTGCTCGGCGGTGAGCCGCAGGGTGTCGCGCTGTTCCAGCAGGCGCGCGATCGGGGAGCGCATCATCCCCTGCTGCGGGCGGCCGGCGGCGGCCGGCGCGGGGTACTGCGCGGTCTGCGCCACCAGGGCGGGCGCGGGGGCGGTCAGGAGGGCCGCCAGGAGCAGGACCTTGCGAGTGGAGAACATGTGGGTGCCTCGGTTCACGAAAGTTTGCGTGTCTGGGTGCCAGCTCTGTCTGGCTTCACAAACGAGACGTGCGGGCTCCGGGAAGTGTTAACGGCGCAACGACGAAGGGCGGAATCGAATGTTTCGATCCCGCCCTTCCCGATGCACGTGCCGCCCCGCCTACGCCTCGCCGCCGCGGCCGGGGGAGCTTTCGGCGGTCTCCAGCACCGGCGGCTCGGCCTCGGCCACGCCGTGGTGCGAGAGCCAGCGCTCGGCCTCCAGCGCGGCCATGCACCCCGTTCCCGCGGCGCTGATCGCCTGGCGGTAGTAGTCGTCCATCACGTCGCCGGCGGCGAACACGCCGGGGACGCTGGTCTCCGTACGCCAGGGGGTGGAAAGTTTGATCCAGCCGCGCTCGGTCAATTCCACCTGGCCGCCCAGGAAGGCGGTGTTGGGGGTGTGGCCGATGGCGACGAACAGCCCGCCCAGCGGCATCTCGCTCTCCTCGCCCGTCACGGTGTCGCGGAGGCGCACGCCGGTCAGGTAGTCGTCGCCCAGCGCGTCCACCACCTGCTTGTTCCACTCCACGCGGATCTTGGGGTGGGCGAGCGCCCGGTCCACCATCACCTTGGATGCACGGAACTCGTCACGGCGGTGGATGATCACCACCTCGCTGGCGAACTTGGTCAGGTAGGTGGCCTCCTCCATCGCCGAGTCGCCGCCGCCCACCACGCCGAGCACCCTGTCGCGGAAGGCCGGGAGGGCGCCGTCGCACACCGCGCACGCCGAGACGCCGCCGCCGCTCTGGGCCAGGCGGATCTCGTTGGGGAGCCCGATCCAGTTGGCCCTGGCTCCCGTGGCGACGATCACGGCCATCGCCTCGAAGGCTTCGCTGTAGGTGGGCTTGAGGACGAAGGGGTGTACGCTCAGGTCCACCTCCGCGATGTTCTCCATCTCCACGCGGGTGCCGAAGTGGACGGCCTGCGCCTTCATCCGCTCCATCAGCTCGGTGCCGGAGACGCCCTGCGGGAAGCCGGGGAAGTTCTCGATGTCGGTGGTCCACATGAGCTGGCCGCCCGGGATCATCTCGCGGGACGGCTCGCCTTCGTAGACGATGGGGTTGAGGTTGGCTCTTGCGGCGTAGACGGCGGCGGTCCAGGCGGCGGGGCCGGAGCCTATGATCACCAGCGTTTCCTTGTTCCGTTCCGGCATCTTCTGGGTCTCCGGGCTATCGTATGGTTTTTTGCTTGGATCTGGCTTTGGTGCTCCTGGGGCCGCTCCAGAGCCCGGCGGTACTGCTGCCGGTCTCTTCCGCGGGGTCGGTGAGCCTCACGATACAGCCGTGAGTCTCCCCGCCCCGGAGTGAGCCCACGGTACGGCTGTGGTCTCCCTCCGTACATCTTTCGGGAACTACGGGGAACGGCGACGTGGAATTATAACCTTGTGGTCCAGGGGTGCCAGCTTTTCTCGGGCTCCCTATTCCGGGTCCTTGAGGTCGGTGAACAGGTTGTTCAGCAGCTCCGCCAGCGTCGGATGGGCGAAGATGCCGTCCCTGAGGGTGGTGTAGGGGAGCCCTCCCATCATCGCCAGCTGTATGGCGGACATGACCTCGCCTCCTTCCAGCCCCAGCACGGCGGCTCCGAGGATCTTTTCCGTCTCCGCGTCCACCACTGCCTTCACCACTCCCCTCGTCTCGTCCGTCTCGATCGCCCTCGCCACTGACGACATCGGCATCTTCGCGATCTTGATCTTCTTTCCGGCTTCGGTGGCTTCCTTCTCGCTCATTCCCACGCGGCCGAGCTGCGGGTCGGTGAAGACCACGTAGGGGACCATCCTCCCCTCGGTGCTGCGGTCGCCCCCGTCCAGCAGGTTCGCGCGGAGGATCCGGTAGTCGTCGTAGGAGATGTGCGTGAAGGCGGGGCCACCCTTCACGTCTCCCATCGCCCAGATCCCTTCCGCGCCGGTTTCCAGGCGCTCGTTCACGCTGACGAAGCCTCGGTCGTCGGTCTCCACTCCGGCGGCCTGCAGGTTCAGGTCGTCCGTGTTCGGCGTCCTCCCCGCGGCCAGGAGCAGGTGGGTGCCTCGCAGCACCTTGTCTCCGTCTTCCGCCTTCACCTTCAGCTCCACTTCGCCCGCTTCGCGGCGTACGCTCTTCGCTTCCGCGCCGAGGAGGACTTCTATGCCGTCCTCGCGGAGGATTTCGGCCACGGCGTCGGCGACGTCGGGATCCTCGCGGTCGAGGAGCCTGGGGCCCCGCTGCACGACCGTCACCTCGCTTCCGAAGCGGCGGAACATCTGCGCGAACTCCAGCCCCACGTAGCCGCCGCCCAGCACCAGCAGGTGCCCGGGGACCTCTTCCAGCTCCATGATGGAGGTGGAGTCCAGGGCGGGTACCTCGTCCAGACCGGGGAGGTCGGGGCGGGCGGACCTGGAGCCGGTGTTGAGAAAGATCATCGGGGCGGTGAGGGTCCGCTCACCGCCTTCGTTCAGCGTCACTACCAGGGTCTTCGGCGCGGTGAAGCGGGCCTGGCCCTCCACCAGTGTCACCTCCGCGTCTTGCAGGCGGCGCTCGCTCCCCTCTCGGAAGCTCTTCACCACGGCTTCCTTGCGCCTGCCGACGGCGGCGAGGTCCACGCTCACCTCGCCCGTGTTCACGCCGTAGTCGCCGGCCCGGCGGGCGAGGTACGCGACCCTGGCGCTGGCGACCATCGTCTTCGTCGGGGTGCACCCCACGTTGATGCAGGTGCCGCCCACGTGCTCACGCTCTACCAGGGCGGTGCGGCGGCCGGCTTCGGACAGCGCCTTCGCCAGCGGGTTCCCGGCCTGCCCCGATCCCACCACGATCGCGTCGAAGTGCTCCGTTCCCATGTCCCCGTTCGGCTGGTGGTTCATGCTCCCGCGCCGGCGGCGGGAACCTCGGCGCGGACCCTCGTCCCTACCCCTGCACGGGAGTCGATCTCCACCTTCCCGCCCAGGTACGCGGCCCTTTCCTGCATCCCGAACAGGCCCAGCCCCTGCCTGTCGCCGGCCATCACCCCGGCCACGTCGAAGCCCCGGCCGTCGTCCTGCACGGTGGCGACCACGGCACCCGAGGCTCGGGCCAGGCGCACCGTGGCGCGGGTGGCGCCGGAGTGGCGCACCACGTTGGAGAGCGCCTCCTGCACGATACGGTAGATCGCCAGCTCGGCCTCGGGCGTCAGGGCCCCTTCCAGCGGGTCGGCCTCCACGCGGATGCCGATCCCCACGCTCTCCGACAGGTTGCGCGCGTGCGACTCCACCGCGGGGCCCAGCCCCAGCTCGTCCAGCGCGGGCGGGCGCAGCCCCCGGGCGAAGCGGCGGATCCCCTCCAGCGAGCGGCCGATCTCCTGCCGCATCTCCTCCAGCAGGGTGTCCAGCGCCTCCGGGTCGCTGGAGTTGCGCACGATCCGTACTCGGATCAGGAGCGCGGCCAGCATCTGCGCCGTCTCGTCGTGCAGCTCCCGCGCGATCCGCTTCCGCTCCTCCTCGGCGGCGGTCAGGGCGCGCACCGCCACGTCGCGCAGGCGCTGGCGGTACAGGTCCATGGTGTCCAGCATCCCGTTGAAGGTGCCGGTCAGCCTTTCCAGCTCGCGGTCGGCCAGGGGAGAGAGCGGTGTGCGGGCGTCCAGGTCGCCACCCTGCACCCTCGCCGCCGTGTCCTCCAGCAGTTGCAGGGGGGAGAGCGCCAGGCGCAGGATCAGCGCGTTCACCAGCACCGTCAGCAGCACCCCGCCCACCACCAGCAGCGTCACCAGGTCGAAGATGGAGCGGTACGGCGTGTGGCGGACGTAGGTGGTGGTCACCCAGGTGCCGCCCACCGTGCCGAGCACCACGATCAGCGCGTTGGCGAGCAGGATCTTGTAGAAGAGCGGGACGCCCAGGAAGGCGCGGACCGGGCCCCGGGGCCTGCGCGGCGTAGGGTCGGCTCCGGCGCGCGGGGCGCCCAGCTCGGGGACGGGCTCGTTCTCTTCCGGTCGGGTGGGGTGCACCGCGGGCTCCGGGGATGGAGGGTGAAGTGTTCGGGGGCGTCTTGCTCGCCCGCCGGGGCGACGCGCAATATGTTCATCGGCGCCGTCCCACCGTTCCCCCACGCGGAGAAAGCAATGCGACGATCCCGCAGTTCGATGTCGGTCCTCACCGCCGCGCCGCTGGCGGCGCTCGCCCTCCTGTCGGGCGCTCCGTCGGCGCACGCGCAGCGGGCCGCGCCCGCCGCCCCGGCGATGCGCTACGACACCACACTGTATTCCGGGCTGCGCTGGCGCAACATCGGCCCCAACCGCGGCGGGCGCTCCATCGCGGTGGCGGGAAGCTCGAAGCGCCCGCTGGAATACTACTTCGGTGCCACCGGCGGCGGGGTGTGGAAGACCACGGACGGGGGGACCACCTGGAAGCCGGTGTCCGACCGCTCCCTCCGCTCCTCCTCGTCGGTGGGCGCGCTGGCGGTGTGCGAGGCCAACCCCGACGTGGTGTACGCCGGGATGGGCGAGACCGAGCTGCGCGGCAACGTCATGCAGGGCGACGGCGTGTACCGGAGCAGCGACGGCGGCAAGACGTGGAGCGGCGTCGGCCTCACGGAAACGCAGGCCGTTTCCCGCATCCGCGTGCACCCCACCGACTGCGACCGGGTGTACGTGTCCGCGCTGGGGCACACCTACGGGCGCAACGCGGAGCGCGGCGTCTTCCGCACCACGGACGGCGGGAAGAGCTGGAGCAAGACGCTCTTCCGCGGCGACAGCGTGGGCGCGGTGGACCTGGCGCTCGACCCCAGGGACCCGCAGACGCTGTACGCCGGGCTGTGGGAGGTGAACCGCACCCCGTGGTCGCTGTCCAGCGGCGGGGCGGGGAGCGGGATCTTCAGGTCCACCGACGGGGGCGCCACCTGGACCGACCTGACCCGCAACGCCGGCCTCCCGGCCGGGCCGCTGGGGAAGATCGGGATCTCGGTATCCGGCGCAAACCCGCGGCGGGTGTTCGCCATCGTGGAGGCCAAGGAGGGCGGCGTCTTCCGCTCCGACGACGCCGGGGCCACCTGGACCCGGGTCAACGACGAGCGCAAGCTGCGGCAGCGCGCCTTTTACTACACCCGCATCTACGCCGACCCCAGGGACACCGCGACGGTCTACGTCCTCAACGTCAACTTCTGGAAGTCGACCGACGGGGGGAAGACGTTCAAGTCCATCCGTACCCCGCACGGCGACAACCACGACCTGTGGATCGACGCGGCGGAACCGCGGCGGATGATCCAGTCCAACGACGGCGGCGCCAACGTCACCGTCAACGGCGGGGAGAGCTGGACGGAGCAGGACTACCCCACCGCGCAGCTCTACCACGTGGTGACCACCAGGCACTTCCCCTACCACGTGTGCGGGGCGCAGCAGGACAACAGCACCGTGTGCGTCCCCAGCAACGGGAACGGGAGCCAGTTCTACGCGGTGGGCGGTGGCGAGAGCGGGTACATCGCCACCGACCCGAACAACACCGAGGTCTACTACGCCGGGAGCTACGGCGGGCTCCTGACCCGCTACGACCGGAGCACCGGGCAGACGCGCAACGTGCAGGTGTGGCCGGAAAACCCGATGGGGCACTCGTCGCAGGACATCCGCGAGCGCTTCCAGTGGACGTACCCCATCGTCTTCGCCCCGACGGACGCGCGGGTGCTCTACACCGGCTCGCAGCACCTCTGGCGCTCGGTCAACGAGGGGCAGAGCTGGGAGCGGATCTCGCCGGACCTGACCCGCGCCGACCCGCGCACGCTGGGCCCCTCCGGCGGCCCGATCACCCTGGACCAGACCGGGGTGGAGACGTACGGGACCATCTTCACCATCGCCCCCTCGCCGCGCGACGGGCAGACGATCTGGGTCGGCTCGGACGACGGGGTGGCGTCGGTGACGCGCGACGGCGGGCGCACCTGGGAGAAGGTGACGCCGCCGCAGCTCCCGGAATTGAGCCGGATCTCGCTGATCGAGGCGTCGCCGCACCAGCCGGGGCGGGCGTACCTGGCCGCGAACCGCTACCAGCAGGACGACCGCGCCCCGTACCTGTTCCGCACCGAGGACTACGGGAAGACGTGGACGAAGATCACCGAGGGGA
>JAFAYN010000248.1 GCA_019240375.1 Gemmatimonadota bacterium | reverse complement strand
GCGCGGGGGCGCGGCGTCCCGCTCGATTCCATGCGGCGCGACGGGCGGAGCGGGCGCCTCGGCGAGCGCCCGGTGGGGGAGATCGGCTTCCACTCCCTGCGCGGTGGCGACGTGGTGGGGGAGCACCAGGTGCTCTTCATCGGCGAGCGCGAGTGGATCGAGCTGGGGCACCGGGCGCAGGACCGCGCCCTGTTCGCGGAGGGGGCGCTGCGTGCCGCGCGCTGGATGGCGGGGCGCCCGGCGGGGTGGTACACGATGCGCGACGTGCTGGGCCTCGGGTGAGCGACTTCCTCCTTCGCCTGGGGATCTCGCACGACCTGATCGTCGGCCTGCGGCTCGACCTCCTGGGGCGCCTCCTCCTGGCGACCCTGCTGGGCGGGCTGATCGGGCTGGAGCGCGAGGTCTCCGGGAAGCCCGCCGGGCTGCGCACCAACCTGCTGATCTGCGTCGGGGCGACGCTCCTCATGGAGCTGTCGATGGGGCTCGCCGGGGCGGCGAACGCCGCCAACGCCGCGGCGGGCGTCACCTTCCGCTCCGACCCCGGCCGCATCGCCGCGCAGATCGTCTCCGGCGTCGGCTTCATCGGCGCGGGGACCATCCTGCGCGCCCGCGGCAACATCGTCGGGCTCACCTCCGCCGCCACCATCTGGGTGGTGGCCGCCATCGGGATGGCGGTCGGCGCGCACGCCTACGTGGAGGCCGCGGGGACCACCTTCCTGGTGGTGGTGTCGCTGGTGGTGCTGGGGCGGATGGAAGAGCTTCTCAAGAGCCGCCGCACCACCCGCCGCTACGTCCTGGTGCTGGCCGAGCCGGAAGCGCTGGAGGAGGTGGAGAGCGCGCTGCGCAGGGCCGGGCTGGAGTCGCGCGTCGAGTCGGTGAGCAAGGGGCGGCAGATCGAGGTGGGAATCCGCGCCTCGGGTCCCTCCGCCGCGCACGACAGGCTGGTCCGCGAGGCGATTTCGACCCCCCGGGTCCACCGCATCGAGCGGACGCACTGATGCCGAAGCTGGTGCTGGACATGCACGAGCGGCGCCCGGTCTTCGACGTCCCCGGGTGGGTGGTGGAGGAGATCCGCGGCGCCCTTCCCCCGGAGTGGGAGCTGGCGGTGGTGGACGCCCACGCCGACGGGAGCGGCGACGGCGGCGGCCCCTCCGACGAGGCGATCCGGGCGGTGCGCGGCGCCGAGGCGTACGTGGGGTACGGCTTCCCGGTGGAGCTGTTCCGGGCCGCGGGGGACGCGCTGCGCTGGGTGCACTCGGGGAGCGCCGGGGTGGGCGGGGCGCTGTACCCGGAGATGCGCGGGTCCGGGGTGGTGCTCACCAACTCCGCGGGGATCTACGCCGAGCCGATGGCCGACACCGTGCTCGCCATGATCCTGCACTTCGCGCGGGGGCTGGACCTGGCGGTGCGCGCCCAGGCGGAGCGGCGCTGGGACAAGGCGCCCTTCGTGGCCGCCGACGCCCCCGTCCGCGAGCTGGCGGAGACGACGGTCGGGATCGTGGGGCTGGGCGGGATCGGGCGGGCCGTGGCGCGCCGCGCCGTGGCGCTGGGGATGCCGGTGGTCGCCTCCCGCCGCCGTCCCACCGGGGCGCCCGAGGGGGTGGAGCTGCTGCACGGCGAGGGGGCGCTGGACCGCCTGCTGGTGCGGAGCGACGTCCTGGTGGTCACCGTCCCCGAGACGGCCGAGACGCGGGGGATGATCGGCAGGCGCGAGCTGGCGCTCCTCCCGGAAAGCGCCGTGGTGGTCAACGTCGCGCGCGGGAGCGTGGTGGACGAGGAGGCGCTGGTCGAGGCCCTGCGCGGCGGGCGGCTGCGCGGCGCAGGGCTGGACGTCTTCGCGCGGGAGCCGCTTCCGCCCGATTCGCCCCTGTGGGGCCTTTCCAACGTGCTGGTCACCCCCCATGTTTCAGGGATCTCCCACCGCTACTGGCGCCGCGAGACCGACCTGGTCGTGGAGAACGTCCGCAGGTACCTGGCCGGACGGCCGCTCCTCAACGTGGTGGACAAGCAGGCCGGCTACTGATCGGCGGCGCGGCCTTCCTGGCCCTCTGAATTCACCGCCTTTCCCCGGGCCGTTCCCTATCCCCGGGGATCCGCTGAAATACTCCTGATGGAAAAGATCATCCAGGCCGCCGTGCAGCGCGGCGCCAGCGACCTGCACATCAAGTCGGGGGACGTGTTCCGGGCCCGGATCAACGGGCAGCTCATCCCGCTGACCAAGCAGCGCCTCACCCCCGAGCAGACGCGCCAGATCGCGCTGCAGCTGATCCCCACCGAGCGCGACCGGGCCCGCATCGACGACATCCGGGACTACGACTGCTCCTGGGGGATGCCCGGCGTGGGGCGCTTCCGCGTGAACATCCTGCGCCAGCGCGGGAGCTTCATGATCGTGATGCGGGTGATCCCCATCGAGATCCCCACCTTCGACGACCTGGGCCTCCCCCCGGTGCTGGCGAACGTGGCCGCCAACGAGCGCGGGCTGGTGCTGGTGACCGGGGTGACCGGCTCCGGGAAGAGCTCCACGCAGGCGGCGATGCTGGGGTACATGAACCAGCACATGCGGCGGCACATCGTCACGCTGGAGAACCCGATCGAGTTCCTGCACCGCGACCTCAACTCGTCCATCACCCAGCGCGAGATCGGGAGCGACACCGAGGACTTCCGGGTGGGGCTGCGCGCCGCGCTGCGGCAGGACCCCGACGTGATCCTGATCGGCGAGATGCGCGACATCGAGAGCGTGGACATCGCCCTCAAGTCGGCCGAGACGGGGCACCTGGTGATCTCCACCGTGCACACCCGCGACGCCGCCTCCACCATCTCGCGCCTGGTGGCGATGTTCCCGTCCGACGAGCAGCAGATCGTCCGCCTCCGCCTGGCCGAGCAGCTCCAGGCGGTGGTCTCGCAGCGGCTCCTCCCGCGCAAGGACGGGAGCGGGCGCGTGCTGGCCGCCGAGGTCATGGTGGTCACCGGGACGATGCGCGACTGCATCGTGGACCCGGCGCGGCTGGAGGAGATCCGCGACCTGATCGCCGAGGGGCGCACCACCTACGGCACGCAGACCTTCGACCAGCACCTGATGGAGCTGGTGAACTCCGACCAGGTGGAGTTCGCCGTCGCCAAGGCCGCGGCCACCAACGCCGGTGACTTCGAGCTGAAGATGAACATGCTCTCCGGGCGCGCCGCGGGCACCACCTCCGGCTACGGCTTCTGACCCGGCCGTGGCGTACTCCCTCCTGGCGCTCGCCGAGGTCGCCGGCCTCCTGCTGATCCCCTTCGGCCTCCCGGGGCTCTGGGTGCAGATCGCGGCCCTGGCGGGATTTGCGTGGTACACGGGGTTCAGCACGGTGGGCCCCGTGCCGATCATCGTATGCGCGGCGCTCGCGGGCGCGGCCGAGTGGATGGAGTTCGCGCTCGGCGGGCGGTACGCGCGCAGGTACGGCGGCGGGAGGCGCGCGGCCTGGGGCGCGATCCTGGGCGGGATGGCCGGCGCGCTCCTGGGCGTGCCGATCCCCGTGGTGGGGAGCGTGGTCGGGTCGCTGGTCGGCTCCTTCGCGGGCGCGATGCTCGCCGAGCTGGCGGGGACGCGCGGGCGCGAGGTGGGCGCGGCGGTGCGCACCGGGTGGGGCGCACTCCTGGGCCGCGTGGTCGCCACCGCGATGAAGGCGGGAATCGGGGTGCTGATCGCCGCCGTCGCCCTCCTGGCCGCGCTGAACTAGGGACCTACGGGTCCTTTCCGAATCGCTCTCGCTTCCATGCCCATTTCGTATCGCATCGATCCCGCGGGACCGGGACGCAGCGTGGTGGTTGCCACCATGGTGGGGCAGGTCGGCGCCGCCGACGTCCAGGCCTTCCACCGGGCCCTCTTCAATGACCCCGCCTTCGATCCCGGGCAGGGGATGCTCATCGACCTCCGCCTTCTGGAGCAGGCCTCGTCCCAGGCCGAGGCGGAGGCCATCGCCGACGACGTGCGCCAGCTCCCGGAGCCGCCAGGGGCGCGCCGCGCCGTGGTCGCCACCCGGCCGGCGCACTTCGGCGTGTCGCGGATGCTCACCACCATCGCCGCCCTCCGCGGCTCCAAGGCCGAGTTCCAGGTGTTCCGCGACTTCGACGAGGCGCTGGCGTGGGCGAGCGAGCCGCCCGTGGAAGACGCGGGCTGACGCCGCGCACCCCGTCTCCCGGCGCTCACTCCTCCCGGAGCGACGCCATCGGATCCACCTTCGCGGCGCTCCAGGCGGGGAGCGCTCCCGCCACCCCCGCGGCCCCGGCCAGCGTCGCCGCCGACAGGATCCAGGTGGCCGGGTCGGAGGGCGCCAGCCCGAAGAGGAAGGGCGTCATCCAGCGCGCCGCCACCCAGGCGCCCAGGGCGCCGAGCGCCACCCCCGCCGCCACCAGCCTTCCCACCTCCCCCATCACCAGCCGCATCACCCGGGTCCGCGCGGCTCCCAGCGCGATGCGGATCCCGATCTCGCCGCGCCGCCGCGCCACGGTGTAGGCCATGGTCCCGTACAGCCCCACGGTCGCCAGCAGGAGCGCCAGCCCGCCGAAGAAGCCGGAAAGCGCCGCCAGCAGCCGCTCGCGGGTGAGCGACGCGTCCACCTGCTCCGACAGGGTGGTGTAGCCGAGCGAGATGCCCCGGTTCACCCCGCCCACCACCGCCGTCACCGTGGGGGCCAGGGCCGCGGGCGGGCCGTGCCCGCGCACCTCCAGGTTGAAGGCGGGACCCCCTTCCGGGTCCTGGCTCATCGGGAGGTAGACCAGCGGGCGGGTCTCCTCCCGGAGCGAGCCGTACTTGGTGTCCGCCACCACCCCCACCACCCGGAGCGACTGCTCGGCGCCGGGCCCCGCCTCGATCCCGATCCGCCTACCCAGCGGGCTCGCGCCGCCGAAGAACCTCCGCGCCATCGCCTGGTTGACCACCGCCACCCTCTGCGCCCCCGCCGCGTCCCCGGCGGCGAAGTCGCGCCCGGCGAGGAGCCGCGTCCCCATGGTCGCGAAGAAGCCGTCGCTCACCGCGTTGAAGAAGACCAGCGCGTCGCGCTCCGACTTCGGGGCGTACCCCTCGGTGGAGACCACCCCGTTCCACCCCATCCCGCTGATCGGGGTGA
>JAFAYN010000225.1 GCA_019240375.1 Gemmatimonadota bacterium | reverse complement strand
CCCGCCCGTCCCACTCCCTTTCCTCCCCACCTCCCGCCGACGAGATCCAGTGGTCGTCCCCGGCGATCCGGGCGATCTGCGCGATCTCGTCCAGGCGCTGGCGCATCTCCTCGTGCGTCAGGGTGGGCGCGTCGGCGTACCCGGGGTGCTCCTGCGCCATCAGCCGCTCGATGGCGTGCTCGTCCGCGTCCTCCAGCGCCTGCAGCCACTCGTTGAGGAAGATGGTGATCCGGCACTCCTGCAGCGCCCGGTCGATCAATTCCCGGGGCGAAAAGCCGGACACGGCCGAGACGAAGGAAAAGTCGTAGTGCGGCCCCAGGATCTTGCGGAACACCCAGGCGGCGCGGGACAGGTGGAAGTCGGAGGTGACCACCCGGATCGAGCTCCACCCGTTGGGCTCCAGGAAGCGCGCCCGGACGAAGTAGGCGTTCCCCAGCGTATCCTTGGCCTCGTCTTCCAGCAGGAGCGCGTCGTCCGGGAGGCCCAGCTCGCGGGCGTACGCCGCCATGGCTGCCGCCTCGGTCACCGCAGGCTCCGGGTCGGTCAGCCCGCAGCGGCCGGACAGGATCAGGCGCGGGGCGATCCCGGCTTCGAAGAGCTGGACCGCGCGCTCCACCCGGTTGCGCGCTACGGTGGGAAGGACCCCGTCGGGGCCCACGCCGCCGCCCAGCACCACCACGGCGTCCGCCGGGAAGTCCTCCTCCCGGGCGGGGTTCTCGGTATCGGAAAGGCTCACAGCGCGTTCATCTCGGTGGACAGCTTGCGCGCCACGCTCCCCCAGTCGAAGCGGTCGCGGGCGACGCGGTACAGCGTTTCCTTGTGGCGCTCCCCTACCTCCAGCGCTTCCGGCACCCGCCGGACGATGTCGGCGACGGTGCGCTCGGTGGCGGGGCTCAGCTTCATCGCCTCGGCGTCGCCCGCGGGGAGGGCCTCGGCCACCGAGTCGATGCTGGCCTTCATCCCGGCGAAGTAGGTCCCCAGCGGGAAGGCGCCCGAGGCCATCGCCTCCAGGAAGACCAGCGGCCCCGCCTCCTTGACCACCGAGGGGAAGACCGCCACGTCGCAGCAGGGGAAAAGATAACGCAGCTCGCGGTGCGTCAGGTACCCGGTGAACACCACCCGGTCGGGGCGCACGTGCTCCCGCGCCGCCGCGTAGTAGTCGTCCGTCTCGCCGCGCTCCGCCAGCTGCTCCAGGAAGCGGGCAACCTGGGTCAGCTCGGTCCCGCCGGTGTCGCCCTGCGGCGCGCCCTCCAGCGTGCGCCCCCACTCCACGATCCTTTCCACCAGGGCGCGCTCTCCCCGCTCCAGTGCCCAGAGCATCGCTTCCAGCGGCTCGCGCAGGGGGCCGTGCCCCACCACCAGGAGCCGCGCGTCGGGCCTCGCCCGCAGGATCAGCGGGAGCGCGGCGACGATCCCCTGCACCCCCTTGGTGGAGATCAGCCGCCCCACGTACAGGAGCGTCGCGTCGCGCTCCCAGTCCACCGCGGCCAGCCTGGCTTCCAGGTCGGCGTCGGGCGCCTTGCCGTCGAACTCCCTCCCCGGGGCGAGGGCATCCAGCAGCTCCGTGACCTCCATCCCGCCGCGCAGCCCGGCGAGCATCCCCTCCGTCTGCGCGGCCGTCCTCCCGCGGGGCACCCCGGTCAGCGACGCGGCCATCCGGGCGACGTTGCCGCGCCGCTCCGTCCGCTCGACGGGGACGAACTGGCGGGTGTCCACCCCCAGGTGCAGGTCCGAGAACTTGTCCTCCAGCCCCGGTACCCCGCCCAGGATGGAGCGCACCCGCTCGCGCATCTCGTCGCCGTGCACGAACACCCGCGCCGCCGCCGTGAAGGCCTCCGTCGCCAGCCGCAGGAAGCGCCCGTCGCGCTTCACCGCGAACTCCAGCGCGCTCCCGTGCGGCATTACCGTGAAAGGGATCCCGGTGGACTCGCTCACCCGCTGCGCCACCACCGACATCAGCACGGCGTGGTTGGCGTGGATGGCGGTGACGCCGTTCTCCGCCACGATCCGCTCCAGCGCGCGGACGTTCCGCCGCAGGTACTCCTCGATCTCGGCGTCGGACAGCTCCACCATCGGTACCACGCGCGGGAACTCCTCGTAGCGGTCCCACACGTACACCGGGAGGGTGTCGCCCAGGTCGGGCTTGTGCAGGACGCAGCACCCCGGGTGCCCGCCCGCCTCGCGCCGGTAGAAGCTCTCGACCGGGTCGTCGTCCTGGTAGCGGCGCGCCTCGGCGATGAAGGGGTAGCGGTCGGGGTGGTTCTCCTGCGCCATGAGGTGGACGGTCTCCCCCTGGCGGCAGAGCGATTCCACGATGGAGCGCGTCCACAGGTTGCTTCCCGAGCCTTCCAGCAGGTAGCCGTGCAGGATGCAGATCATGGGACCTCTCGGGGAGGGGGTGACCGGCGCACCCTTGCCGGTGCGCAAGGGTGCGGCCACCGCCTCGGAAATGGAGCGGGGGAGCACGACCCCTCGTGCTCCCCCGCGTTCCCGTCCACCGTCCCGGCCGGCGCCGCTCAGCTCCCCGCGCCGTCGGATCCGTCCGCCTCCCCCGCCTCGTCGAGCTGCGCTTCCAGCGCCTCGCGCTCGGCGCGCATCCGCTCCAGCTCCGGCAGGTTCCGCCGCACGAAGGCCACGCTCTCCGGCGACACGTCGGCGGGGAGCTTACCACCCTGCTTTTCCACCTGCATCCCCAGCGCGCCGTCGGTCACCGCCACGGTGATGACCACCATCTCGCGCGGGGTCAGTCCGGCCTCGCGGATGGCGGCCACCAGGGTCGGGTTCTTTTCGATGGTGGCCAGGAGCTGGTCCGGCGCGGTCCCTTCCTGGTCCTCGTCCCGGGGCTGCGCAGACGGGTTCCGGATGAAGGCCCGGGTCGCGTTCATCTGCGCCTGGTGCCACGCCTGCAGCTTCGCCAGGGTGAGCGGGTAGGCGCGGATCTCCGCCGGGGTGATACCGCCGGGAGCCGCGGGTGCGGCGGGCGCCTGCGCCGCGGAAGGGACGGCGGAAGCGTTCCCGGCCCGCGCGTCGTCCTTGCCGCAGGCGGCGAGCGCCGCCGCCAGTGCCAGGGCCGCGGCCAGCCGCCTGTACGTCGTATCCGTCATTTCGTCGGTCTCTCGTCCGGAGTGGGTGCTCTTTCGGGGCCGCTCCCGGGGAGCGGTAGGACAGGTACGGAGCGCTGCCGCCCCGGGTTTCGGCCCCGTCCCGCGGCTATTCCCGGAGCGCGACCATCGGGTCCACGCGGGTGGCGCGGCGCGCCGGGATCCAGCTGGCGGAGAGCGCCACCGCGGCGAGCAGGAGCGCCACCCCGGCGAAGGCCGCCGGGTCGGTGGCGCTCACGCCGTAGAGCATCCCGGCGACGAGCCGCTCGATCGCCAGCGCCGCCAGCAGCCCCACCCCGATCCCGGCGCCCGCCAGCGCCGCCCCGTGGCGGACCACCAGCCGCGCCACGTCGCCGGCGCGCGCCCCGAAGGCCATGCGGATCCCGATCTCGCGGGTGCGCTGCGCCACCAGGTACGAGACCACGCCGTAGATCCCCAGCATCGCCAGGAGGAGTGCCACCCCCCCGAAGGTCGCCAGGAGGAGGAGGCTGAAGCGCCGGTCGGCCAGCGACGCGGCAAACACCTCGTCCAGGGTGCGGAAGGCGGGGGGGACCTCCGGGGCCATCTCGCGCAGGATGCGCCGCGCCGGGGCGATCATCGCCGCGGGGGCGATCGGCCCCTGCATCACCACGTGGAAGTGGGAGAGGCTCCGGGTCCGCTGCCGCGAGAAGCCGTAAAGGGTGGGGTGCGGCTCGGCGTCCACCGCCGCTTCGCGGATGTCGCCCACCACGCCCACGATGGTGAAGGGGTGGAGGTCGCCGTCCATGTTGCCGAACTGGACCAGCTTCCCGATCGGGTCCTCGCCGGGCCAGCGCATCCGCGCCAGCGACCGGCTCACCAGCGCCACGTGGGGGGCGTCGGGGCCGTCGCCCGGTCCGAAGCCGCGCCCGCGCAGGAGCGGGATCCCCATCGCCCGGAAGTACCCCTCGCTCGCCACCCGGTACTCCGCCCCGTTGTTCCCGGTCTGCTCCTTCGCCAGCCGGCCGAAGTCCTCGAAGCTGGACACCTCGTCGGGCCGGCTCAGCACCAGGAAGGTGCCGTTGGAGTAGTTGCCGCCCAGCGGGAAGTCGTTGACGCCGCCCACCTCGGCCACGCCGGGGATGGCGCGCAGGCGGCGCATCAGTTCCTCCTCGAAGGCCGAGGTGCGCGCTCCCGCTCCCGGGTCGTCGGCCTCGTCCAGCGCCAGGTCGAGCACCACGCCGCCCCGGGTCCGGTAGCCGGTGTCCACCGACAGGAGCCGCAGGAAGCTGTGCCCCAGCAGTCCGGCTCCCACCAGCAGCACCAGGGTGAGCGCCACCTGCATCACCACCAGCGCGTCGCGCACCCGCCGCCCCGAGCCGCCGGACAGGGTACGCTGCCCCTGGGCCAGGGCGCTGCGCAGGTCGCCTCGCACCGCCTGCAGCGCGGTCAGCGCGCCCAGCGCCCCCGCGGTGAGCACCGCCGTCGCCAGCGCGAAGGCGAACACGCCCCCGCTCACCCGCACGTCGGCCAGGCGCGGGAGCCCCTGGGGCTGGAGCGCCCGGAGCAGCGACACGCCCCACCACGCCAGGAGCAGCCCCACGACGGCGCTGGCCAGCGAGAGCACCAGCGCCTCGGCCACGAACTGCTGCACCAGCCGCACGCGCCCCGCCCCCAGCGCCAGCCGGACGGAGATCTCCTGGCGCCGCGCGGCGGCCCGGGCCAGGAGCAGGTTGGAAACGTTGGCGCAGGCGATCACGAGGAGGA
>JAFAYN010000213.1 GCA_019240375.1 Gemmatimonadota bacterium | reverse complement strand
CCCAGGAAGCCGATCCCCACGATGGCGACCGTCTGCCCCTCGTGGATCCCGCTGCGGCGGAAGATGTTCATCGCGCACCCCAGCGGCTCGCCCGGGAAGGGCTTGCCGTCCAGCGCGGCCGGGAGCGGGACCACCGCGTCGGCGGCGGCCACGTCGTACTCGGCGTACGAGCGGTACGAGAGCGCGGCCACCCGCTGTCCCACGGTCAGCCCGGCGACGCCCTCGCCCAGCGCGTCCACCACGCCCCACCCCTCGTGCCCCGGGGAGCCGGCGTCCATCGGGTACTTCATCCACTCCGCCCCGCCCCAGGGGGTCAGGTTGGAGGCGCAGACACCGCACCCCTCCAGGCGGATGCGGACCTCGCCCGCGCCCGGCTCGGGGAGGGCGACCTCCTCCATCCGCATCTCCCCCGGGCCGGCGATCACCGCAGCCCGCATCGTCCCCGTCGCGGTCAGGACTCCGCTCACGGCGCCGCCTTCGCCATCGCCGGCTTCGCCCCGGCGGCCGCCATGCTCAGCGGGAGCACCGGCGTGGTCAGGTCCGCCTCGCGCAGCCACTCCACCAGCTTCTCCAATCCCTGCTCCCACGACGTCGTCTGCTTCCACTCCAGCATCCTTTCGGCCTTGCTCGTATCCGAGACGTACACCTTCTGGTCGCCCGGCCGCCAGTCGGCCATGGTGACCGGCACCCGCGCGCCGCTGATCTCCTGCAGCCGCTCGATCACCCCGCCCACCGACACCGCGTTCTCCGCCCCGCCGCCGACGTTGAACACCTCGCCCGACAGGGTGTCGATCCGGTCCACCGCCGAGCGCATCGCCCGCACCAGGTCCTCGATCCACAGGACGTCGCGCACCTGGTGCCCGTCGCCGTACACGGTGATCGGCTCGCCGCCCAGGATGGAGCGGGCGAAGTGCGCCACCCACCCCTGGTCCTCCGTCCCGAACTGGCGCGTCCCGTAGATGCAGCTCATCCGGAACACCACCGTGGGGAGGCCGTAGATGCGGGCGTAGTCGCGGACGTACTGGTCCGCGGCGCCCTTGGAGCACCCGTACGGCGAGTGGAAGTCGAGCGGGGCCGCCTCGGTCACCCCGCGCCGCCCGTCGGCGTAGCGGTAGGCGCGCCCGGCCAGCTCGGTGGCGACCTCCTCCATCCCCCCGTACACCTTGTTGGTGGAGGTGAAGAGGATCGGCGGCGGGTTGAGCATCGACCGGGCCGCCTCCAGCACGTTGAAGGTGCCGATGATGTTGGTCTGGAGGTCCGACGCGGGGTCCTCCAGCGAGGTGGTCACCGCCACCTGCGCGGCCAGGTGGAAGACCCGGCGGGCCCCCTGCACCAGCGAGCGCATCCGCTCCGCGTCGCGCACGTCCACCTTCTCGATCCGGACCCGGTCGCCGTGCTTTTCCCGCAGCCAGCGGGCGTTGTGCTGTACCCCCGCGCGCGACAGGTTGTCCGCGACCACCACCGGCTCGCCCTCCGACAGGAACGCGTCGGCCAGGTTGCAGCCGACGAACCCGGCTCCGCCCGTGACGAGCGTGTACTCCCGCTTCCTCATCGTCTCCCCTTTCCTCACAGCGTGAGCCCGCGCGCGGCGAGCTCCGCCGCGTGGCGTTCGATCCCGTCCTCCGGCCGCTCCTGCTCCTGCAGCCAGGCGACCAGGTCCTTCATCCCCTCCTCGAACGACACCTGCGGCCGGTACCCCATCGCCTCGCCGGCCCGGGTGATGTCCGCGAAGCAGTTGCGGATGTCCCCCACCCGGTAGCGGCCGGTCACCTGCGGTGCAACCTCCACGCCGAGCACCCGGGCCAGCGTGGTGGCGACCTCGCTCACCGTCACCGGGCTCCCGGAGCCCACGTTCAGCGCCCGGCCCACCGCGCCCGGCTCGTCCGCGGCCAGGAGGAGCGCCCGGACGATGTCGTACACCGACACGAAGTCGCGCCGCTGCTCGCCGTCCTCGAAGATCAGCGGCGATTCGCCGTTGAGGAGGCGCGAGCTGAAGATGGCCGCCACCCCGGTGTACGGGTTGGAGAGCGACTGCCGCGGCCCGTAGATGTTGAAGAAGCGCAGCGCCACACTGGGGATCCCGTACGCCTCGCCGATCTGCAGGACCATCTTCTCCTGGTCGGCCTTGGTCAGGGCGTAGATCGAGGTGGGGTCCAGCGGCTTGTCCTCGTCCGTGGCGACCGGAGCCAGCGCCGTCCCGTCGGCGTCGCGCAGCTCCCAGTCGTGCTCGCGGAGCTGGTCGGCGGTGCGCCGGTTGACGGTCGGCTCGCGTCCGTCCGGGCGGACGTAGCGCCCCTCGCCGTAGATGGACATGGAGCTGGCGACCACCAGCCGCTGCAGGTCCATCTCCCGGTCCACCAGCGTCTGGAGGAGGTGCGCGGTGCCCAGCGTGTTCGTTGCCGTGTAATCGGCGATCTGGTACATTGACTGCCCCACGCCCACGGCCGCGGCGAGGTGGTAGACCACCTCCATCCCGCGCAGCGCACGGTCCACCGCGTCGCGGTCGCGCACGTCGCCGACGATCAGCTCCGCCTCGGGCGAGAGCCACGACGGCCGGCGCCGCTCCGGCCCGTGGACCTGGGGATCCAGGTTGTCGAGGATCCGCACCCGGTCGCCGCGCGCGACCAGGGCGTCCACCAGGTGGCTCCCGACGAACCCCGCCCCGCCGGTCACCAGTACGTTCCGTTCCGCCACGCCTCACCTCCCTTGCGTTGATAACGTCGATCAAGCTCTGGAACGAGCCCAACAACCTGTCCCACTGGGACTTCCTACTCGATCCGGGATGGACCGTCTACGCCGACATGGTCCGCCGTGCCGCCGCGGCGATCCGCGGGACCGGGGTGGACGTCCCCCTGGTGCTCGGCGGGGTGTCGCCCATCGACCCGGGCTTCTTCCGCCGCATGCGCGAGCTGGGGGTGCTGGACGTGGTGGACGTCCTGGCCGTCCACGGCTTCCCCCTGGACTGGAACCTGTGGCCCATCGAGGCCTGGCCCGACAAGCTGGCCGCCGTCCGCGACGAGTTCGGCAAGCCGGTCTGGATCACCGAGACCGGCGTCTCCTCGTACGCCGCGGAAGAGACCGGCACCTGGGGCCTCCGCCGCTCGCTGGAGCTGCTGCGGGAGGAAAAGGTGTTCTGGTACACCCTCCTCGACCTGGCCCCGCAGTACGAGGCGACCACCCGGCACAAGCAGGGCGAGGGAAGCTCGTACTTCCGGCACTTCCACTTCGGGCTGCTCCGCTGGAACGGCGTCCCCAAGAAGGCGGTGGAGGCCTTTTCCCCGGAGTTCGGGATCTGCCAGTGGTTCCAGTACGGGGACGAGCGCACCCTGGCGCTGGCCGTGGACTGGCTGCACCGGCTGGGGGTGCGCGAGGTCCGCACCGGGCTGAGCTGGGCGGAGAGCCACATCCCCGGCTCGGACGCCTGGTTCGACACGGTGATGTCCGCGCTGGAGCCCTTCGACGTGTGCGTCACCCTGTGCTTCACCCCGCCCAGCGTCGGGCTGCGTCCGGACCACACCTCGCCCCCGCGCGACGTGGAGGAGTTCGCGCACTTCGCCGCGCGGATGGCCGCGCGCTACGCGGTCCCTCAGCTCGCGGCCGGGCAGAAGTAGCTCTCCGGCAGGGGGTGGACGCCGGTCACGGGATCGAGGGGGCGAGGCGGGCGTCGTACTCGGAGCTCCACTCCCGGATGCGAAGGTCCACCTCGTCGGCCCACACCCCGGCGACGAGGCGCTGCGCCAGGCGGACTCCCAGCCGGACGGCGTGGCTCCGCGCCGCCTCCTCTTCCCTCCCCTCGCGGAGGTGGGCGGCGGCCTCCATCTCGACCGCGAAGGCCAGCCGGTCAAGATCCGTGAATATCCTGCCGCGAAGAGCTGCTGCTTCCGGAGATTCCTCTGGAGACGGATGGCTCAGCATGGCAACTCGGGCAAGGGCGGTCGAATTTGAAAAATCGTTCGTTTCGCGCCCGTGTCGGCGGAACACGCGCCACGGGGTACAAGCAACTCCCGTGCCCGCCACCCCCACCCTTTCAGGCAGGCAGCGCCTAAGTTTTTACGGGGTATTTAGAAGAAGAACCGCCGCCTCCCTCCCGCCGGTTTTCCCCGCCCGCCCGTTCGATCTTCTCGAACTTCCCATGTTTCCGGGAGCGTGGGAACAGACCTAAACATCCCCAAAAAACTGATCCCGCCGAGCCGCCGGGGAACTCCCGCCGCGGGGATCGGTACCTCCATCCGGGCAGGCCGGACCCGGGTCCAGCCTGTTTCTTGCGGAAACACTTGCACGGGTTATTTTTGCGGGTCCACCCCGGTCCGGCCCTGGCAGGGCCCGGGTTCTTCCGTTCTCGCTCTGTGCTTCCCGGTCCCCGGTCCGGCACGCGGCCTCCCGCCGTGCGCCGTCCCTGCGATCGTCCCAATCCCATCAGTTCCTGGAGTTGATCGTGCCGAACGGCGACAATCTCGAAATGGACCAGGGATCGCCTGTCCAGGATCCCAGCAGCGCCAGCGGGCGCCCCGTGCGACGCCGCCGTCTGCCCAAGGCCGACGGCGACGGGGGGGCGCCCGCAGCGCCCGCCGCGCCCCCTCCCGCCTCCGGGAACGGCGCGGGCGGCCTGCAGCGGCTGCTCGTCGCGCTGCGGACGCTGCGCGCGGGCGACTTTTCCGTGCGCCTGGACGGCGGCGACGATCCTCTCCTGGTGCAGATCGCGGAGGAGTTCAACGCCATCGCCACCACCAACGAGTACGTGGTGGAAGAGGTGATCCGCGTCAGCAACACCGTCGGCCGCGAGGGGCAGATGGAGGCGCGGGCGGCCGTGGGCGCGGTGCCGGGCGGGTGGGCGGTGGAGCTGGACGCGGTCAACTCCCTGATCGCGGACCTGGTGCAGCCCATCACCGAGGTGGCCCGCGTGCTCACCGCGGTGGCGCAGGGCGACCTGGCGCAGAAGATGGTCCTGGAGATCGACGGCAAGTCGGTGCAGGGCGAGTTCCTGCGCATCGGGACCACGGTGAACACCATGGTGGACCAGCTCAGCGCCTTCGCCTCGGAGGTGACGCGCGTGGCGCGCGAGGTGGGCACCGAGGGGCGGCTGGGCGGACAGGCGCAGGTCCCCGGGGTGGCGGGGACGTGGGCGGACCTGACCGACTCCGTGAACGCCATGGCCAGCAACCTGAGCAGCCAGGTGCGCAACATCGCCCTGGTGACGACGGCGGTGGCCAACGGCGACCTGAGCCAGAAGATCACGGTGGACGTCAAGGGCGAGATGCTGGAGCTGAAGAACACCATCAACGACATGGTGGACCAGCTCAGCGCCTTCGCCTCGGAAGTGACCCGCGTCGCCAAGGAGGTGGGCACCGAAGGGAAGCTGGGCGGCCAGGCACGGGTCGAGGGTGTGGCCGGCGTGTGGCGCGACCTGACGGACAACGTGAACCAGCTGGCCGGCAACCTGACCGTGCAGCTGAGGGACGTGAGCGCGGTGGCGACGGCCATCGCGGACGGCGACCTGACGCGCAAGATCACGGTCGAG
>JAFAYN010000130.1 GCA_019240375.1 Gemmatimonadota bacterium | reverse complement strand
AGGGAGTTCGGCGTGGTGCGGCTGTACGCCGCCACGGCGGCGCCCCGCGCCCCGTAGCTACCTCGCCGGCGGAGCACTCAGGTCTGCCCCCAGACCCGCTTGCCGAGGGCGGACAGCGCCAGCTCCACCGCCAGCGCGCCGGTGGTGTTGCGCTGGTCCAGGATCGGGTTGACCTCCACCAGGTCCAGCCCCACCACCTGCCCCGTCTCCGCCAGCATCTCCGCGGCCAGGTGCGCCTCGCGGTACGTCAGCCCACCGGTCACCGGGGTGCCGACGCCGGGGGCATACATCGGGTCGAGCACGTCCAGGTCCAGGCTCACGTAGATCCCCTGCGTCCCGCGGCTGGCGATGTCGATGGCGCGGCGCATCACCTCGCCGATCCCGTAGCGGTCCACCGCCTCCATCGAGTACACGGTCACCCCCGCCTCGCGCATCAGGTCGCGCTCCTCCAGGTCCAGGTCGCGCACCCCCACCACGGCCACGTTCTGCGGCGACACCCTGGGCCCGGTCCCTGCTGACCCTCCGAGGCCGACCAGCCGCTCGTCGCCGTACCCGCAGAGCGCGGCCAGCGGCATCCCGTGGATGTTCCCGGACGGGGTGGTGTCGGCGGTGTTGAAGTCGCCGTGAGCGTCCAGCCAGATCACCCCCAGCGTCCGGTCGCGGGCGGCGCCGGCCACGCTCCCCAGGGCGATGGAGTGGTCGCCGCCCAGCACCACGGGCATGTGCCCCGCCGTGACGATGGACGCCACCTGCTCGGCGGTCCGCTGCTCCACCGCGACGATGGCGTCCAGGTAGCGGAGCCGCGGGTCGCCGGACTCGCAGGTCTCGCTGGGCGGCACCTGCACGTTGCCGCGGTCCTCCACCGTGTGGCCCAGCGCTTCCAGCCCCGCCTGCAGCCCCGCGTAGCGGATCGCGCTCGGGCCCATGTCCACCCCTCTGCGCCCCGGCCCGAAGTCGATGGGAACGCCCATGATCTCGATGTGCATCACTCCTCGTGGCAACGACGGTGTGGTGTCAGAATCCCGTTCCGGGGAGTGCCAGGCACCGCAAAGAGCCGGCCTTTGGACGGAGTCCGGCGGCGAGCATGGACGAAGCAGGCGGAAACACCTATTGTAACCGCCTGCACCCGTCACCCGGAGGAAACGATCAACCCGCTCGATTCGGATTCGACCATCCTGATGCCGCGCGTGGCGAGCGGGGCCGAGCGCCTCGCCCTGCGCGTGCTCCAGCTCGGCGCGGTGGCCGTGGTGGTCGCGGCGGCCACCTACAAGGTCTTCGAGCTCGACCGCTTCTTCGTCCCCAAGGAGCTGGCGCTGCACCTGGCGGCCTTCCTGGGCGGGGTGTTCGTGATCGGCTCGGTGCGGCGCGGCTTCGCCACGCGGGTGGACGCCCTGCTGGTGGGGTACCTGGCGCTCTGCGCCATCTCGGCGGTGTTCGCCACCAACCACTGGATGGCGATGCGCGCGCTGGGGGTGAGCCTGAGCAGCGTGGGGGTGTTCTGGGCGGCGCGCGGGGTGCGGCAGGCGGGATTGGCGAGGCCGCTGCTGATCGCCCTGGGCGTCGCGGTGGTGCTCGCCGCGGCCACCTCGCTGATGCAGACCTACGGCGTCCGCACCGACCTGTTCTCGCTGAACCGCGCCCCGGGCGGGACGCTGGGGAACCGCAACTTCGTGGCGCACGTCGCCGCGTTCGGACTCCCGGTGCTCCTGATGTGCGCGCTGCGGGCGTACCGCCCCGGCGGCTACCTGCTGGGGATGCTGGGGGTGGCGGCGATCGCGGCGGTGCTCTTCCTGACCCGCTCCCGCGCGGCGTGGCTGGCGCTGATCGCGGTGGGGTTCGTGCTCCTGTTCGGGATTCCCTGGGTGCCGCCGCTCCGGCGCAGCGGGAAGATCCTGGGGAAGTTCTTCGCCCTGCTGGTGATCGGCGGGGGGCTGGGGGTGGCGGCGGGGCTGCTGATCCCCAACACACTGAACTGGAAGAGCGACAACCCGTACCTGGAGACCGCCAAGGGCGTGGTCAACTACCAGGAGGGGAGCGGGAAGGGGCGGCTGATCCAGTACCAGAACTCGCTCCGGATGACGCTCTCGCACCCGCTGCTGGGGGTGGGGCCGGGGAACTGGTCGGTGCACTACCCCGAGTACGCGAAGCGCCGCGACCCGTCCATGAACCAGAACGAGGAGGGCGTCACCTCCAACCCCTGGCCCAGCAGCGACTGGGTGGCCTTCCTGTCGGAGCGCGGGATCCCAGCCTTCGTCCTGCTGGTGCTCGCTTTCGTGGGGATCACCGTGGGCGCCTGGCGCCGGATGCGCGCCGCCCGCGACGCGGACGAGGGGCTGGTGGCGCTGGCGCTGGCCGCCACGCTGGTGGGGGCGGTGGTGGTGGGGACCTTCGACGCGGTGCTCCTCCTCCCCCTCCCGGCGCTCTGGATCTGGGCCGCGCTGGGGGTGATGCTCGACCCCGCCGACCTGCGCCCGATCAAAGCGGCGACGCCGGTGCGCGTGGGCGTTCTGGTGCTCGTCTCGCTGGCGGCGCTGGCGAGCGCCGCCAGGGCCACCGCGCAGACGGTGGCGATGGGCCTCTACGCCACCAGCGAGCGCAGCGCCGACCTGCGCCTGGCCTCGCGCCTGGACCCGGGGAGCTACCGCATCCACGTACGCCTGGCCCAGAGCGGCACCCGCAAGCTCCGCTGTGAGCACGCCATAGCCGCGCATGAGCTGTATCCCGAGGCCGGGCAGGCGGCGCAGCTCGCGCGGCGGTGCACGAAGAGGTCGAAGAAGGGATAGGCGGGAGGCCCCCTATCCCCCCGGCCCCTTTCCCCCGCAAGCAGGAGAACGGGGGAGAACGACGAACAAGCCGTTGTAGTGCTCCCCTCCCCACCCGTGGGGGAGGGGCCGGGGGAGGGGGCTGCCATCCCACGCCCCTACCCGGCTCGCTGGATGCTCGCCACCCTCCCCCAATTCTGGGGGAGGGCTTTTTGTTGCTCGTGTCCAGGGGCATCCGTGCTCCGGGCGCCGATCACCGGGGGTATGAAACCCCCGGCTGGGAACCCCGGCCGCCCTACCGGGCGGAATGCGTCCGGAGGACGCCTGCCGTACGAAACCGGGCTTTTCATAAGCCCGGCGGTGCCCGTCGAACGAGGAGCACGATCATCCACGCGAATGGCTGCCCTGGGCCGTTCCGCCGTTCCCGCCGTACCCCCAAATCTTTGACGGAGGGAGACTCGCGGCTGTTTGCGAGGCTCACTCCGGGACGGGGAGACTGCCGGCGGTTTCGGCGGGCTCACCGTCCCCGCGGAAGAGACCGGCAGCAGTACCGCCGGGCTCTGGAGCGGCCCCACCATCACGAAAAAATCCACGAATCACACCCATCGGCAACCTACTTGCATCTGCATTTCCGCGGCATGCGCCATCCGCGCCGCGCGGCAGGGATTCATCGTGGAGGACGGGGGAATAAAGAAAATGCAGCTCGGCATGATCGGCCTCGGCAAGATGGGCGGGAACATGGTGGAGCGGCTGCTGCGGGGCGGCCACCAGGTGGCGGTCTTCGACCTGGACCCCGCGCTCACGGAGAAGGTCGGCTCGGCGGAGGGCGCCAGCGCCGCGGCCTCGCTGCAGGACCTGGTGTCCAAGCTCCCCGCGCCGCGCGTGCTCTGGGTGATGGTCCCCGCCGGGAAGCCGACCGAGGACACCCTCCGCACCCTGGCCGGGCTGGTGCAGCCGGGCGACATCCTGATCGACGGCGGCAACTCCAACTTCAACGACACCAAGCGCCGCGCCGCGGAGCTGGCGGAAAAGGGGATCCACCTGGTGGACGCGGGGACCAGCGGCGGCGTGTGGGGGCTGGAGGTGGGCTACTGCCTGATGGTGGGTGGCCCCGACGAGGCGGTGCGCCACTGCGAGCCGGTCTTCCGCACCCTGGCCCCCGAGAACGGCTACCTGCACGTGGGGCCGAGCGGGGCGGGGCACTTCACCAAGATGGTCCACAACGGGATCGAGTACGGGCTGCTCCAGGCGTACGCCGAGGGGTTCGAGATCCTGCACGCCTCCGACTTCCCGCTCGACCTGCACGCCATCGCCGGGCTGTGGAACCACGGGAGCGTGGTGCGCTCGTGGCTTCTGGAATTGCTGGAGCGCGCCTACGCCGCCGAGGGGCAGGACCTGGAGCGGATCCGCGGCTGGGTGGCCGACTCGGGCGAGGGGCGCTGGACGGTGCAGACCGCCATCGACCTCAACGTCCCCGCGCCGGTCATCACCCTTTCCCTCCTGTCGCGCTTCCGCTCCCGCCAGGACGAGTCGTACGGCGCCCAGGTGATCGCCGCGCTGCGCAACCAGTTCGGGGGGCACGCGGTGAAGGAGGCGGGGGCCGAGCCGAGCGACAAGATCCCGAACTGATGGCGACTCCGACCACCAAGGCGCCCCCGGTCCGCAGGCCGGAGGCGCAGGAGATCCCCCGCGAGCAACGGATGGTCTCGGCGCGCACGCCGGGGCCGCTGGCGATGGTCATCTTCGGCGCGACGGGCGACCTGACCCGGCGCAAGCTGATGCCCGCGCTCTTCCACCTGTTCTCGCACGGGCTGATCCCACGCTGCTTCGCCATCGTCGGCTTCGCGCGCGAGGCGTTCTCGGACGACGACTTCCGTGAGCGGATGCTGGCCGCGGTGCGCGAGTTCGACGGCGAGCCGGACGCGGAGCTGTGGGGGCGCTTCGCGCAGCGGCTGTACTACGTCGGCTCGGTGTTCGAGGACCCGGAGGGGTTCCTCCGGCTCGACCAGCGCCTCAAACAGATCGACGAGGAGTGCGGGACGGCAGGGAACCGCCTGTACTACATGGCGACGCCGCCCACCGTGGTGGCGCAGGTGGGGGAGCACCTGGCGCGCGCCGGGCTGATCCACGAGCCGGGGGGGAAGGAGTGGACCCGGATCATCGTGGAAAAGCCCTTCGGGCGCGACCTGGAGTCGGCGCGGGCGCTGAACCGCGAGCTGCACCGCGTGTTCGA
>JAFAYN010000117.1 GCA_019240375.1 Gemmatimonadota bacterium | reverse complement strand
TCGCCGAACAGGTTCTTGAACTCTTCCCAGCTCGTGACGAGCTGCGGCTGGCCGAGGGGGGCCACGGTGTAGAGCACCGGGACCTGGGTGCTCCCGCTCATGGTGAACTGGCCCGGCCGCGCCGGCATGGTGACGTCGCCGGCCACCACGCCGATGAACCCGGCCGTGCTCGTCCCCACCCCTGTGATCGGCTGCACCGACGACGCCACTTCTTCGACGTAGACGCCCGGCGCGGTGTACTGAGGCATCGCTTGCGCTCCTCCAGTCAAGGGATACAGTGCCCTACCGGGGCCGGCGTGGATACGCCGCCCCGTGCTGACTCATTTCGCGACTTCTGGCACTTCGGTGAACTGCGGGAACCGCATGGCGGGGTACCTGTGGACCCTGCCGGGTGGAGCGGCCGCGGAGCCCGGCGGATCCGCGGGAACGCTCCTTTGGGGGCTGCCGGTGCGTGGGACCCGCGGGAGTGTTTTCGACTCCCGGGACTCCGCATGCCCACTCAACAATAGGGAGCTTCCGGCCCGGAATGGAAGGGCTTCGAACAACCCGTTTCCCCCCAAAGGGTTGTGCGGCGGCTCCACCTCGTACACATACGTTTGCCGACCGGAATGGGGCGCGAATGCCACACGTTGCGACGTCATTTCCCCAGATCTATGAAAGCAGCGATTCGCAAGTCCTGGCGCCATTTTCGTGCGAAAACGGCCCTTTTTTCAGCGCCCGGAAAGCACCGGATCGGCCGCGCTCAGGGGGTGTCCCCGGCCAGGCGGAACTCCAGCGTCCGCTCCCACCCGGGCTGCGGCAGCCGCACCGTCTGTCGGGCGGCGGGGTAGCCGCGGGCCGACACCTCCACCGTCCGCTCGCCGGTCTCCACCCCCGCCAGGACGAAGCGCCCGTCGCGGTCGGTGAACGTCTTCTCGCCGCTTCCCCGCAGCCGCACCTCGGCCAGGGCGACGGGCTCGTCCCCGCGCCCCAGGACGCGCCCCCGCACCAGGGTGGGCGGGAGCGACAGCGACACCCCGGTGCCGGCGGAGCCGTCCGCGCCGACCACCAGCTTGACGCGCATGGCGCCGTAGCGGCTCCCCAGCGCGGGGAGGGCGGCGCGGAGGGTGTAGTTCCCGGGAGGGAGGTCGCGGAGGTGGAAGTGGCCGTCCGCCGCGCTGGTGGTGCGGTCGAGGCGGGTCGCCATCCCATTCCAGGCGGCTCCGTGCTGCCGCTCGCGGATCCCCAACCGGGTGCGGAACGCCGGCGGTCCGGCGATCACCTCCACCTCCGCCCCGCCCAGGGGGCGTCCGGTGGCCCGGTCGGTGACGAAGCCGGTGAGCGCGGTGTGGCTCCGGGTAGATTCGACGGTCGCCATGGGTCAGCTTTCCACGGGGTCGAGGCGCAGCGTGCGCGCGGTGACGACGGGGCCCAGCTCCTCGGGCGTGTCGAGCTGCAGCGCCAGGGTGACGGTGTAGTTCAGCGCCGCGCGCGGCCGCCCGCCCAGCGCCTGCCAGAACTCCCCCAGGTTCTGCAGGTGCCCGGGCTGCAGCGCACTGGTGGGGAGGGGGAGCCCCTGCCCGCCCAGCGAGCCCTGCAGCACCGCCTCGGGGATGGTGGGGTGGCGGAGGAGCACCCACATCACCGCGCCCAGCAGCTTGTGCTCGTCCATGGCGGGGGAGTTGGAGGCGTCGCTCGGCCAGGCGGTGACCAGGTACGAGCAGTCGATCCGCGCGGGGGCGCGGGTGCGGACGGCGGTTCCGTCGGCGCGGCGCTCCACCACGTGCTCGTTGCTGCGCAGGTCGCGGTTCTCCCGCACGTCGTACAGGAAAAGGTTCACCGCCGGGAGCGGCACCGAGGCCGGGGGGAACTGGTTGTTGGGGGTGGCGAAGCTGATGGTCACCTGGTCCACGATGCTCTGCGGCAGGTCCAGCTTCAGCAATTCCTCCAGGGTACGGTCCAGGTCGTGGATCATGGCGAGGGCGTGGCGGGAACGGTGGGCGGCGGGGGAGCCGCGGGCGTCTTCGCCGGGGGCTTCGGGGCCGCCGGCTTCTTCGGGCTTTCTCCGGCGGGCTTCACCGCCCCCAGCGCGCGGTGGATGGGGTCCGCCACGGCGATCACCCCGCTGGCGGCGGCCTTGCGGCTCGCCTGGAAGGCGCGGATGGCGGCCAGGGTGGCGGGATCCATCGCCCCGGTGGCGGGTCCGGCCAGGTGCCCCGCCAGGATCAGCGCCTCCTGCACGGCGGCCACGTCGTCGGCCAGGTTGGCCCCGCCCTCGCCCACGGGGAGGTGGAGCGCCAGGTTCCCCTGCTTCACCTTGGGGAAGATCTTGGCGAGCACGTCGTCGGGGACGCCCTCGCGCTGGAGGCGCGCGCCGTACTGGTTCGCGCCCGCGGCCCCCTTCGCGAAGCCCTGGATCCCGGCGACGATCTGGCGCTCGGTGTAGATCTCGGCGAGCGACTGGTACCAGCTGTTCCCGCCGCGGTTCTCGAAGTGCCACCACTCGCGCTTGGTGTACGTCTTTTCCCACCCCGGCTGGGCAGGGATCGGGGTCCACCCGTGCTTGGCGGCGATGGCGGACACGTTCACGTACGGGTACTTCCGCACCTTCCCGCCGTCCCCGTTGTGGTAGAACTTGGTTTCCTTGGGGAAGCGGGTGACCAGCCCCGGCTGCTCCTCGGCGTCGGCGTCCTTGTGGCGCAGGTACAGGGTGAAGTACTGGCGCCCGTTGGCCGGGGCGTCCAGCAGCACCCAGGGGAGGTCCTGGTTGACGTCCACCGTGCGCGCGGTCTTGTGCCAGGAGACGGTGTCGGCGCCCACCTTTTCGGTGGCGCCGCCCAGCCCGCGGACGGTGTCGCCGAAGCCGGTCCCCAGGTCGCGCCCGGTCAGCTCCTTGACTTCGGCCACGAAGTCGCGGTAGCTGGGCGCCACCGCGTCGCTCATCTGCTTCTTCGCGGGGTCGGCCTCGTTGATCAGCACCAGCCTGTGCGGGAGCGCCGCCTGCGCGGCCTCCTCCGCCTTTTCCTCGTCGGTCTTTTCCCGGGGCTTCCCCTTGCGGAGGAGGCGGTCGTCGCCCTCCGCCCGCAGCCGCTGCACGAAGGCGTTGCCGTGTGTGCGCTGGAGCTGGAGGATCCCCCCCGCACGTGGGTCGGCGGCCGGGGCCGTCTCGGGCTCGGTCGCGCTCTTGGGCGGGGAAGCGGCGCGCGCTGTGCCCTCGCGGTCCGCCGTGCGGCGGAGCGTCTGCCAGGTCATCGTCTTCCTTTCACCGTCGTCATGGGCACCGTCACGGGGTGGTGGGAGCGGAGACGATCGTCGAGCGGGCCACCGTCCCGGCGGGGAGGAGCCCCAGCCGCTCCCACTGCATCGCGGAGGCGAGGTCCACCGCCACCCCCTCGATCACCACCGCGTCCTTGAAGCTGAAGGCGCCCATCGTCTCGATGGTCCGTCCGGAAAGCTGGTTCAGGTCGGCGTCCTCCAGGGTGAACTGCTCGCGGGCGCCGGAGGCGAACGCGCCCTGGTGCCCGATCTGCACCACCGGTCCCTCCTCGTTCCCCTCGTAGCGCCCGGTCTGGGTGTCGCCGCTCCGGGTCTGGCGCGTGGTACGCCGCCAGGTGAAGCCCGAGCGCCCCCCGGTTCGGGGGACCACCAGGAAGTGCAGCGGGTGCGAGGGGTCGCTGACCCGGGCCAGGGCGCCCCGCAGGAACGAGGTGGTGGAGCCCCGGGTGCGCGGTGCCGCGGCCGGTGCCGTCGTGGTCGCCGCAGCGGGCGTCGTCGCGGACACCGGAGCGGGCGCGGTGGTCGGGGCCGTGGCCGCCGCCGCCGGGGTGGTGGCGGGGGGCGGCGCTGGAGCCGCCGGGGCGACGGCGGGGGCTTCGGGCGCGCTGGTGGGTGCGGGCGCGGGCGCTTCCGCCGTCGCGGGCTCCGCCGGGCGCGGAGCGGGCGTTCCCGCCACCGCGGGCCCCTCGATGGCGGGTGGGGCCACGCCGGGGCTCCCGGACGGCTCGCCGCCCAGCGAGGGGGCGGCCTCCACCAGCCCCTTCATGGCGGCGCCCGCGATCCTCCCCCGCTCCGCGCTTCCCAGCCGGCTCTCCCGGGCCCGGGCGCGGCTGGCGTCCGCCTGCGTGGCCAGCCGGCGCTGCACGGCTCCCATCAGCACGTCGTAGAAGGCGCTCTTCGGGTCGGTGAGGTGGGCGACCAGGTGGTCGATGAACTCCTCCACCGTGACGGGATGCCCCTCGCCGCGCAGGTTGTCGAACACCGTGCGGGCGGCCAGGTGCAGCGTGGACAGCGTGCGCCCGGCGGCCAGGTCGCTGACCAGGTGCGCCACCGCCTGCCGGCCCAGCGAGGCCACCGCCCGGTTCCCGGCGATGCGGGCGAACACCCTGTTCCCCAGTTCCCCGCCCAGCTTGGCGGTGACCAGGGCGAAGAGCGCGTCGAAGCCGATCCCGGCCCAGTCGATGTGGTCGCGCAGCCCCAGGTGCAGCTCGCTCGCCTGCCGGGCGGTGGCCTGGACCCCGGTGTACGCGGCGCCGACCACGATCCCCGCCGTCCCGCCGGTCGCCGCGGCGGCGGCGAGCCCGCCGACGATCGCGACGAACTCCAGCCCCAGCTCGGCCCGTCCGGCGCCGCTGATCGCGCCCTCCTGGTATCCCTGCACGCTGTCGTTGCACTTCCGCCACGCGGTGGCGGCCTCCTGGAACAGCTTCGCCGCGCCCTCGGCGTCCCCGGCGTCCAGCGCCGCCCTCGCCGCCTGGAGCTTCCCCCACGGCTCGCGCCAGATCTCGATCTCCGGCAGGAAGCTCCACGAGAGCACGGACGAGACAGCCGCGACGACCGGCTGGTCTTCTCGGAGCGCGCGCAGGTGCTGGTGCCCCGCGATGCTCCCCTGGATCACGGCCTCCACCTGGTTGCTGAAGCGCCGCATGACCTCGATGGCCTGTGCGGGCGGGAGCGGCGGGTACGGCTCGGAGGGCCGTCCGGGGATGTGGAGGGTGAGCCGGATGGCCGGGTCTGCGCCTGCCGGGGCCGGCTGCCGCTGGACAGGGGATCCTCCGGCGCGGATCCCCTGCGCCGCCTCCCCGCGCACCACGGCGCGGGCCACCCGGTCGGCCTCGCGCTCGTGCTCGTCGTCGGCGGGGCCCACCACCAGCTTGGGCTGCACCGCGTCCGCGCTCCCCCCCTGCTGCACCACGTGTGTCAGCTCGTGCGCCAGCAATTCCTTCCCCGCCGCCGAGCCGGGGGCGTACTCCCCCTCGCGGAAGAAGATGTCGCTCCCGGTGGTGAACGCCCGCGCCGCCAGCGAGCGGTTCAGCGCGTCGGCCCGGGGGCCGGTGTGGATGCGCACCGCGCCGAAGTCGGCGCCGAAGGCCGACTCCATGGCCCCGCGCGTGGCGCCGTCGAGCGCCTGGCCGGCGCCGCGGGAAGCGCGGATGGAGGACTCCACGTCGGCGTCGACCTCGCCCCCTTTGGCGGAGGCG
>JAFAYN010000097.1 GCA_019240375.1 Gemmatimonadota bacterium | reverse complement strand
GCGCTCCGGTGTGGTGGTCCGGCACGCCCGGCGCCCCGGGCGTCCACGAGGGAGGATCGCTGGCCGGGAACGACTCGTCGGAGCTCTCGTCGACCGGGTCCTCGGCCTGGCCCGGCTGCGGGGCGGGGTTCTCCTTCCGGCCGGCTCCCCGGTCCGGAGCTTCCCTCCCGGCTTCCTGCTCTTCCGATCTCATGGCGCGCCTCCGGTGGCGGGCGTGGGCGTCGGCGTCAGCCGCGGAGCCCGAGGAGCGATTCCCCTCCGTCGATCCACATCTCGGTCCCGGTGACGTGGCTGGACGCATCGGAGGCCAGGAACAGCACCAGCTGTGCCACCTGCTCCGATGTCCCGGGCTTCCCCTCCAGCGGGTGCGGCCCCTCGGGGAACTCGGTCGGCACGCCCAGCTCCTCCGTGTGGCGGCGGTCGGTGTTCTCGTCGATCTCGGTGTCGATGGCGCCGGGGCAGATCACGTTCACCCGGACTTTGTCCCGCGCCAGCTCCAGCGCCAGCATCTTGGTCAGTGCCACCTGGCCGGCCTTGGAGCTGGCGTACGCGGTCGCGCCGGAGTTGCTGAACACGCGGGTCCCGTTCACCGAGGCGCATACGATGATCGATCCGCCGCGTTTCTTGAGGTGCGGAACGGCGTACTTGAGCGTCAAAAAGGTGCCGGTGAGGTTGATCGCGATGGTCTTGCTCCACTCGTCGGGCTCCAGCTCCTCGATGGGGGCCCACACGCCGTTGACCCCCGCGTTGGCGAACACGACGTCCAGGCGGCCCCAGCGGTCGACGATCTCCTTCGCCGCGCGCTCCATGTCCTCGGGCTTGGAGGTGTCGCCGGTGACGACCATCCCCTCGCCGCCGTTCTCCTCGATCTCCTTCACGGTCTTTTCCAGCTGCTCGCGCGTGCGGCTGAGCGCGGCCACCTTGGCGCCCTCCTTCGCCAGCAGCAGGGCGGCGGCCTTGCCGATCCCAGACCCGGCGCCCGTCACGAGCGCGACTCTTCCCGATAGCTGCATCTGGACCTCCGTTGATTTCGCCTGTCGATCTTGGTGTTCCGGGAGGCGGGGCGCTGCCGAGATTTTCGTACCAGCGGGGTTCACGAGGAACGTTGGCCGGCTGGTCGGTCAAACGTACCTTGCCTGCCAACACCTCCACCGGGCCCTCGTCCCCGCCCCGGCGGAGTGACCCCACCCTCCACCCGCCCACCCTCATGACGCCTCGCCTACTGCGTCTCCTTCGCGTCGCCGCCCTCGTCGCCCTGGCCGCCGCGGTGCCCGGGCTGGCGCACCCCCGCCCCGGCTCCGCGCAGGAGCCCCGCCGCCTGGTGCTGCACCCGTGCACCCTCCCGGGGTTCGAGGAGCCGCTCCGCTGCGGGACCTACACCGTGTTCGAGGACCGGGAGGCACGCTCCGGGCGGACGCTGGACCTCCACGTGGTGGTGGCGCCGGCCCGGAGCGCCACTCCCGCCCCGGACGCCGTCTGGGTGCTGGGGGGCGGCCCCGGCCAGGGGGCGGCATCGCTGGCGGCGCCGCTCCTCTCCTCGCTGGAAGGGCTGCGGGCCCACCGGGACGTGGTGCTGATGGACCAGCGGGGGACGGGGAAGTCCAACCCGCTCACCTGTCCGGGGGGCTTCGGGTTGCTGGAGCCGGGGCACACGGCGGAGCTGCGCGCCTGCCGGGAGGAGCTGGAGCGGCGGGCGGACCTCCGCCTGTACACGACGCCGCTGGCGGTGGACGACATGGACGAGGTGCGCGCCGCGCTCGGGTACCGCCAGGTGGATCTGGTGGGGGCGTCGTACGGGACGCGCGCCGTGCAGGTGTACCTGAAGCGCCACCCGGCCGCCGTTCGGAGCGTGGTGCTGCGCGCGGTGCTCCCGATGGGTGGGAACATCCTGGTGGACGGGACGCGCTCCGCCGACCGCGAGCTGGAGCGCGTGCTGGCGGACTGCGCTGCGGAAGCGGGGTGCGCCGCGGCCTTCCCGCGCCTGCAGGCGGAGCTGGACTCGCTGGGGCGTGGGCTGGCGGCGGCGCCGGCCCGGGTGCGGGTCCCGTCGGCGGGCGGGGCGACGGAGCTGGAAGTGACGCGGGGGCTCTTCTACCAGACGCTGTATGCCCTACTGCTTTCCACGCAAACGCGCCGGCAGCTCCCGCTCCTGGTGCACCGCGCCGCGACCGCGGGAGTGCAGGCGGTGGCGCCGCTCATCGGGCAGGTCCGCGCGGCCACGTACGGGACCGTCCCGGTGGGGATGTACCTGTCGGTGGTGTGCTCGGAGGACGCGCCGCGGATCACCCCCGGGCAGGCACGCGAGCTCCGGACCGGGTTCGGCGGGTTCACGGCGGGGATCGAAGAGGTCTGCGCAGGGTGGCCGCGCGGCCGGCTCCCCGCCGGCTACCACGACCCGGTGCGGACCGACCTCCCGGTGCTCCTCCTGTCCGGGGCGGCGGACCCGGGAACCGCCGCCGGGCCGGCGGACGCGTGGGCCCGCACGCTCCCCAACGCACTGCACGTGGTCTTTTCCGCTACGGCGCATACACCGCTCTTTCCGGGGTGCGGGGAGGAGCTGGTGGTTCGGTTCGTCGAAGCGGCTTCCGTGGCGGGGCTGGATGGGCGCTGCGCCGGTGAGCTGCGGTGGCCTCCGTTCGCGCATCCATGAGGGGTTTGTGGTGAGGCTGTTGTGGGGCCGCTACGGGAGCCCACGATACTGCCATGGGCTCCCCCCGCCAAAGATTTGGGGATACTGCGGGGACAGCAAACGGCGTAGCCCCTCGGTAGTCCCTTTGGAGTCTGAAACGGACTGGTCGGCGGGATCCTGACCGTGTTGTGCCGAAGCGTTGATCTGTACTTCGGTGGCGATTATATAACGCCTGTATAAGAGGCGGGTGACGGTTGGCTGGAACGCTCAAGGGAGCTTCGCATGCCGGAGAAACGTTCTCGTGGGGGCAAACGCCAGGGCAGACCTCAGGCTGCGCCGCCCGCGCTCACGGGGCTCGGGCAGGCTTTCGAGGGACATGGGTTGCTGGAGGAGAGAAGCGGCGAGGGGACGCTCCTGCTCTGGCAGTCGCTGCGGGATGTGCTCCTGTGGGCGTCTACCCCTGCCGATCAGCGGAACGAGTTGTTCGTTCCCGGCTCCGAGAGTCACCGGGCGGAGGCGCTGGACCGCGCGAAGATGGACCGAAAGCTGAAGATCCCGCTCCTCACCATCGCGCAGGTGCTGGAGGAGGGCGCGGAGATTTCCGCGGCCGATCTCGCCTCCGCCTGTCGCAAGGTGTCGCGCTGGGCCGACGAGCAGGGGCTGCCCCGGATGGCGATCTGGTATGCGCAGGCCGCAGCCGCGACGATGCCGGTGGACGCGGAGCCGGCCTACACGGTCGGGCTGCTGTGCCGGAGGAACGCCGAGTACGAGCGGGCGGAGACGTGGTTCCGGAGGGCAATGGTGCTCGCGCGAAGGAGTGGCGACAACCAGTCGTATGCGCTGGCCTGGATCGGGATCGGGAACCTCTACATCCGGCGCGGAGACTTCCTGTCTGCCCGCAAGGCGCTGAAGCGGGCACTGAGAAGGGCCAGAAAGGGTGGGCTGAGACGTCCGAAGGCAATGGCGCTGCACGACCTGTTCACGATTGCTGTCGAGCTGATCGAGATTGCAGATGCTGAAGCTCTCGCGCGGCAAACATATAGAGCTTACGGGCCTCGCCATCCAAGACTTCCGGTACTGGCGCACGATGTCGCCAGCTTCTGGTTATTGCAGGGCTACTACCGGCGGGCGCTAGTCGTCTATGAAGCGATTCTGGAACTGATTACCCATCCCGCGGAACGGCTACTGATACTCTCTACTATTGCCCGAGCAGCGGCGGGGGCAAGACGCCGGGACATTTTCACGAATGTCTGGGTCGAATCGTGGGAGATCATTGACCGAAAACCGGATGCGGAACGTATCTGCTCAGCACTTCTGAATCTTGCCTACGCTTCGGCTACGCTCCGCGATTGGGAGCGGTCTGAAATTGCAGCGCGCCTGGCTGTCGAACTTGCCGCTAAGCGCAAGGA
>JAFAYN010000041.1 GCA_019240375.1 Gemmatimonadota bacterium | reverse complement strand
GCGCTCCGCGCCCGTCTCCCCGAGTACATGGTGCCCAGCGCCTTCGTCATGCTGGAGGCGCTTCCGCTCACGCCCAACGGCAAGATCGACCGCAAGGCGCTGCCTGCGCCCGAGGGACGTGCCGGCACCGAAGCCGCCTACGTCGCGCCGCGCACCGCCACCGAGGAGACGCTGGCGCAGATCTGGGGCGAGGTGCTGGGGGTGGAACGCGTCGGCGTGGAGGACAACTTCTTCGAGATCGGCGGCCACTCGCTGCTGGCGGTGCGCATCGGCTCGCGTCTGCAGGAGGTGTTCGCCACCGAGCTGCCCCTGCGCACCCTCTTCGAGGCGCCCACCGTGGCCGCGCTGGCCGAGCGCGTAGACGCGGCGCTGCGGGACGGCTCGGGCGCGGTGCAGCCGATCCCGCGGCGGGAAGTGTTCAGCCCCGTGCCGCTGTCGATGGCGCAGCAGCGACTGTGGGTGCTGGACCAGCTGGAGCCGGGGAGCGCCGCGTACAACATGCCCATGGGCGTGCGGCTGCGCGGCGTGCTGGACCTGGCGGCGCTGCGGCGCACGATGGACGCGCTGGTGGAGCGACACGAGGCGCTGCGCACCACCTTCCGCATGGTCGAGGGCGAGTCGGTTCAGCTCGTCGGAGAGCCGGCTCCGCTGCCGCTCCCGGTCGTGGACCTGTCCAGCCTCGATGCCGAGGAGCGCGATGCACGGGTGCTGCGGATGGTGCAGGAGGAAGCGGGGCTCCCGTTCGACCTCACCCGCGGACCGCTGCTGCGCCTGACGCTGCTGAAATTGAACGACGAGGATCACGTCGCGCTGTTCACGATGCATCACATCGTCAGCGACGGCTGGTCCATGCAGGTACTCGTGCGCGAGATCTCCACGCTCTATTCCACCCTGGTTAAGGGAGAGATGCCGACGCTGCCGGAGCTGGCGGTGCAGTACCCGGACTTCGCGGCGTGGCAGCACACACCGGAGCGCCAGGAAACCCTCCGGGCGCAGATAGAGTACTGGAAGGCGCAGCTCTCCGACGCTCCGCCGCTGCTGGAGATCCCGACGGATCGCCCGCGTGCTTCGGCGCAGGGGAGAGAAGCGGGGAGCCACGCCTTCGATCTCTCCCCGGAGCTGTCGGACGCGCTGCGGAAGCTCAGCCGGGGCGAGGGCGCGACGCTGTTCATGACGCTACTCGCCGGCTGGCAGACGCTGCTGGGACGCTACGCCGCCACGGAGGACGTCAGCGTCGGGATGCCGGTCGCCGGACGCACGCGGCGCGAGACGCAGGAGCTGATCGGCTTCTTCGTCAACACCCTCGTCCTGCGCTCCGACCTCTCCGGCCAGCCCACCGTGCGCGAGCTGGTCGGCCGGGTGCGCGAGACGGTGCTGCAGGCGCAGTCGAATCAGGACGTGCCGTTCGACCGGCTGGTCGACGTGCTCCGGATCCCGCGCGAGCGCACCCACTCGCCGCTCTTCCAGGTGATGTTCTCCCTGGTGGAGGGGCAGGACTCGGCCGAGTCGCCGAAGCTGCAGCTTCCGGGGCTCACGCTGGAGTTCCTGCAGGCGGAGAGCCGGACGGCCAAGTTCGACCTGTCGCTGGTGATGGGGGAGCAGGGCGGCGGGCTCGGCGGGGGGATCGAGTACCGGACTGCGCTCTTCGACGAGGAGACGATCGAGCGGCTGAGCGGGCACTTCCAGCGGGTGCTCGGCTGGATGGCGGAGAACGCGGACCGGCCCCTTTCCGAGCTGTCGCTGCTGGACACGGCCGAGCGGACGCGGCTACTCGTGGAGTGGAACCCCGCGCGGGAGCTGACCGGCGACGCCTGCGTGCACCGGCTCTTTGCCGAGCAGGCGGCGCGCACGCCGGACGCCGTCGCGCTCGTCTCTGATTCGGAGGTGTGGAGCTACGCGGAGCTGGAGCGCCGCTCCAACCAGCTCGCCCATGTGCTGGTCCGGCGCGGTGTGGGGCCGGAGGTGCGGGTGGGCATCTGCATGGAGCGCTCGCCGGAGCTGCTGGCGGCGCTGCTCGGGACGCTCAAGGCGGGCGGCGCCTACGTCCCGCTCGACCCCACCTACCCGATCGAGCGGCTCGCCTTCATGCTGGAGGACAGCGGCGCCACGGTGCTGCTGACCACCTCGGCGCTCGCTCCCCGCTTCGTCGGCACTCCGGCCACGGTCGTGCGGCTGGACGGGGAGTGGGAGACGATCGCGCGGGAGAGCGGGGACGCGCCGGCGGTGGCGACGGACCCGGAGCAGATGGCGTACGTGGTCTACACCTCCGGCTCCACCGGCACCCCCAAGGGCGCCGCGGCCACCCACCGCGCCGTCGTCCGCCTGGTCCGCGACACCGACTACACCCCCTTCGGCCCGGAGGAGGTCTTCCTCCAGCTCGCCCCGGTCGGCTTCGACGCGGCCACCTTCGAGATCTGGGGCGCCCTCCTCAACGGCGGGCGGCTGGTGCTCGCCCCTCCGGGCGCGCTCACCGTGCCGCAGATCGTGGAGCTGGTGGCGCGGGAGGGCGTCACCACCCTCTGGCTCACCACCGGGCTCTTCCACCTGGCGATGGACGAGCGCCCGGAAGCGCTGGCGGGGGTGCGGCGGATCCTGACCGGCGGCGAGGTCCTTTCCCGGTCGCACGCGCGGCGGGTCCTGGAGGCGCTCCCCGCGACGCGGCTGGTGAACTTCTACGGCCCGACCGAGAACACCACCTTCACCACCTTCCACCCCGTCGGCCCGGAAGACCTGGAGCGCGGGAGCATTCCCATCGGGCGGCCGATCGCCCACACCAGCGTGTACGTGCTGGACGGCGGGCTGCAGCCGGTGCCCGTGGGCGTCCCGGGCGAGCTGTACACGGGGGGAGCCGGGGTGGCGCGGGGGTACCTGAACCGTCCTGAGCTGACGGCGGAGAAGTTCGTCCCCGACC
>JAFAYN010000007.1 GCA_019240375.1 Gemmatimonadota bacterium | reverse complement strand
AGCCGAGCCGATCTGCTCGCCTGGCTCGACGAGACTCAGCAGCGCAACGAAGCCGCCCAGCGGAGCCACTACAGACGAAGGCTCTTACGCACACTTCACCGGCTCCTCATGCGGCTTAATCCTTCGTTGTAGTACTATCCAGTTCGTGCCCGCACCATGGAGCTACCTGGACTTCTCCGAGGCTCCAGGTCGAGTATGGGGTTCCCCAGCACCTCAGATCTGTGGACCGTAAGCGGTGTCCCGGTGTGATCGTTCATGGGATCACAGCGCAGCACGGATGTTGTGTTTCGACAGATGTTATGCTTCACAGTCTTACGTCTGTTGTCATGTTTCACAAATTGTTTAGCTTGTAAATACGTATATTGTGTATCACTTGTTATGCTTGTGTGCCAAAACTTTTATAACACCTTGTGTCCTGTGTGCGCCATGTGCATTCTGCTTCTGTGATGCCCCGTCCTTACCTGTGTAGGGCCGCCCCCGTATGGAATCCGCGTGAGCGACGCGAGCCCGAAGGGGCGAGACCCGGGGGCTGTTTCCCGGGGCTCGACTCCGTTGCACACGGTTGTATCGTGTGCTACGGAGCCGCAGCCCGACCCCGGCGCCAGCCGGGGGCACGCCCAAACCCATAGACAACAAAAAAGCGGGCGACGGAGAGAGATCCGTCGCCCGCGCTGCCTTCGTTCCACCCGCGACCGTCTACAAAGCCTAGTTTGACCGGTACCGCCGGCTCACCTCGTCCAGCCTCTGCCTCTCTTCGTCCGTCAGCGAACCCAGCCCACGCGCAGAAATCTTCTCCAGGATACGATCGACATCGTCCAGGAGTGCTTGCTCGTCCGGCCGCGTCCTCGTGGCTCCTGGGGGATTCTGCGGCGCCGCCGGCTTGGAAGCAGCCTGCCCCGGCCAATGCGCCGCCAGCCCGGTCTTCGCCTTCGCCCTGGCGCGAGGCTTCTTCGGCGTGCTGATCGACGGTCCCCACGCGCTCGGCGCCCACGGGCTCTTGAGGTACAGGAACGCCGTCGCGAAGCCGCCCAGGTGCGCGAGGTGCGCCACGCCCCCGCCGCCCGACGGGCTGAGCGCGCTGAAGATGCTGATCACCACGATGGCCGCCACCAGCCACTTCACCTTCACCGGGAAGATCCCGTAGATGTAGACCTGGTTGTCCGGCCAGTACATCGCGTACGCCAGCATGACCCCGTACACGGCCGCCGAGGCGCCGATGATCGGAACCCGAGGCATGAGGCACGACAGGAGCGCCCCTCCCAGCCCCGCGATCAGGTAGAACTTGATGAACTCGCGGGATCCCCACCTCTCCTCCAGCTGCGGGCCGAAGAAGAAAAGCCCGAGCATGTTGAACAGGAGGTGGAAGAAGCTCCCGTGCACGAACATGTACGTGAGGATCGTCCAGGGCCGGTAGAGCGTGGCGGCGGGGACGAACGCGAGCGCCCACTGCACCAGCCCGCCGTAATGGAAAAGGCCGAGGACTGCATCGACCACCCACACCGCGGTGTTGGCGATCAGCAAGCGCTTCACCCAGGGAGTGAGCGTCAACCCCAGGGGGTTATCGAAACGAGACGTGGAGTACGACATACATTGCTTTCAGGGGTGACGGAGCGGGAGCGGCGCCGCCGCGATGCGCCGCTCCACTCCGTACGGCAGCGGTTCCCTACTTGTTGCGCGCCGCGAGCTGCACGATGCGGTCGCACAGCTCCGGGAACGGGATCCCCGCCGCCGCGGCCGCCTTCGGGAGGAGGCTGGTGGCGGTCATCCCGGGGAGCGTGTTCGCCTCGAGGCAGAAGAGCTGCTCCTTGGCGAGGATGAAGTCGATCCGTCCGTACCCGCGGAGCTTGAGCACCCGGAAGGCGCGGAGGGCGTACGCCTGGATCTGCGCGATCACCTCCTCCTCCAGCGGCGCCGGGCAGAAGTACTCGGTCATCCCCGGCGTGTACTTGGAGTGGTAGTCGTAGATCCCCTTCTTGGGGCGGATCTCGACCGGCGGGAGCGCCTGGTCGCCCATGATCCCGACCGTCAGCTCGCGCCCCTTGGCGTACCGCTCGATCATCACCTCGGTGTCGTACTTCGCGGCCTCGTCCACGGCGGCGCGCAGGTCGCCCGGCTCGTGCACCACGGTGAGCCCCACACTCGACCCCTGCCGCGCCGGCTTGACGATGCACGGGTAGCCGATGAAGTCCTCGATGGTGTCCGGGTCGTAGCCGAACTCCGGCGCCCGCGCCACCCGCCACGGGAGCGTCGGCACCTGCGAGTCGCGCAGGAGGCGCTTGGTGACGTCCTTGTCCATCGCGATCCCCGAGCCCAGCGGTCCCGAGCCGGTGTACGCCACCCCCAGCAGGTCCAGAAGGGCCTGGATCGTCCCGTCCTCCCCCGCCCCCCCGTGCAGCGCCAGGAAGGCGACCTCCGCATCCCGCACCTGCTGGACGTTCGCCAGCTCGAAGGGCTGCAGCGTCCCCTCGGTGTCGGTGGGCGGCGCGGCGTGCACCCCTTCCGGGAGAAGCTGCGACTCCTCGGCTTCGGGGACGTAGCCGCGCGCGGTGTCCACCGCCCACACGGTGTGTCCGCGCTCGCGGAGCGCCTTGATGATCGCGAGCCCGGAAGCGAGCGACACCTCACGCTCGGCGCTGGTCCCCCCCAACAGTACGGCGACGTTCATTCCCCCTCCCCAGGTGTGTGTGCGAGCACGGGCGGGCGGCAGGACCGGGCCTGCCGCTCGCCCGGAGCGGCCACCCTCCCTCTCCGCATGAACCGTACAACGGGCTACGCGCCGCGGGAATCCCCCGATCCTTCCGGGACCTCGCCGCGGGCGTACGCCAGGACCTTGCGGGCCAGCGAGGGCCCGAAGCCCGGGAGCGCGGCCACCTCCTCCTCGCTCGCCTTGCCCAGCGCCCGGTACGAGCCGAAGCGCTCCAGGAGCTGCCGCTGCCGCGCCGCGCCCACCCCGGGGATCTGCGACAGCTCCGAGCGGATGGTGCGCTTGGTGCGCAGCTTCCGGTTGAAGGTGATGGCGAAGCGGTGCGCCTCGTCGCGGATGCGCTGAAGGAGCCGGAGCGCCTGCGAGCGCCGCGGGAGGCGGATGGGCGAGGAGCGCCCCGGCACGAACACCTCCTCCTCCTTCTTGGCCAGCGAGATGATCGCCTGCTGCGGGAGGTCGAGCGCTTCCAGCGCCTTGACGGCCGCCCCGAGCTGCCCCTTCCCCCCGTCGATCACCACCAGGTCGGGGAGCGGCTTCCCCTCGTCCAGCCGCCGGCGGAAGTAGCGGGTGACCACCTCGTGCATGGAGCGGAAGTCGTCGTTCCCCCAGTCGCCCTGGATCTTGAACTTGCGGTACTCGCCCTTGTGGGGCTCGCCGTTCTCGAACACCACCCCGGACGCGACCGTCTCGCTCCCCTGCGTGTGGGAGATGTCGAAGCACACCATCAGCCGCGGCACGAACCCCAGCTCCAGCACCTCCTGCAGCTCGTACAGGGCGTCCGGCGCCCGGGTGGCCGCGCTCCGCCCCATCAGCTTCCACTCTTCCAGCAGGTGCCGCGCGTTCTGCTCGGCCAATTCCACCAGTCGCACCTTTTCCCCGCGCTGGGGGACGTGCGTACGCACCGTGCGTCCCGCCCGCTCGCGCAGGAGTGCCTCCAGCACGGGGCGGTCCTCGAAGTCGGCCGGGAAGAAGATCTCCGGGGGGACGTCCTCCGGCGCGTCCGTGGTCCGCACCGCGTAGAAGCGCGCCGCGAAGGTGGAGAGCAGTTGCTCGTCGGGTTCGCCGTCCAGGTTGGTGAGGAACTGTGTTTCCCGCCCCAGCAGCTTCCCCTCGCGGATCCGCATCACCACCCCGCACCCGTCCGCCCCGTCGCGCGCGATCCCGATTACGTCGCGGTCGGAGCCCTCCAGGTCCACCACCGTCTGCCGGGCCTCCAGCGCTTCCAGCGAGGCCAGCGAGTCGCGCAGCTCGGCCGCCCGCTCGAAGTCCATCACCTCGGCGGCTTCCCGCATCTGCTCGCGGATCCGCTCCGCGGCGCGGCGGGTGTGCCCGCTCAGGATGTCCAGGATCTCGTCGATCATCCCGCGGTACTCCTCCTCAGGCTGGAAGGCGACGCACGGCGCCCTGCAGCGGCCGATGTGGTAGTCGAGACAGGGACGCGCCGGGACCTCGCGGGGGAGGTCGTAGTGACAGGAGCGGACGGTGTACAGCTTCTTGACCAGCTCCAGCGCCTGGCGCATCCGCCGCACGTCGGTGTACGGCCCGAAGTACCGCGCCCCGTCGCGCTCCAGCCGGCGGGTGACGAAGACGCGCGGGAACCGCTCGTGGACGGTGACCTTGATGTACGGATAGGTCTTGTCGTCCTTGAGGTTGATGTTGAAGCGGGGACGGTTTTCCTTGATGAGGTTGTTCTCGAGGATCAGCGCCTCGGCCTCGGACCCCACCACGATGGTCTCGAAGTCCTCGATCCGCCGTACCAGCTCGCGCGTCTTGATGGAGTGCTGGTGCGGCGAGGAGAAGTACGAGCGTACCCGCGAGCGCAGCGACTTGGCCTTGCCGACGTAGATGATCTCGCCGGCCGCGTCGCGCATCAGGTACACGCCGGGGCGGTCGGGGAGGTGGCGGAGCTTGGACTGGAGCGCTGCGTTCTCGGCCATCGCGGGCACGGTGTTTCGGGGATGATTCGGGTGTCTCTACTAACCCGCCCGGCGGACGACGTTCCGG